>NZ_CP071455.1:600000-877212 GCF_017352135.1 Rhizobium lentis | reverse complement strand
TTACAGCGCCGGCGACAGGAGAAACCGTCAGGACAATGCTTAGCACCTCTCAGTCTGACGGCCATCGCAGCCGGAGCCACTGAGAGGTGCTCAGCTATCTGATCAGGCTAAGCGATTGCCCCTCCGTCTGCGGTTAGGGTTGCGCCGGTGATAATGCTGGCGGCAGGACTCGCAAGAAAGACTACGGCGTTGGCGATTTCGCATGGCTCGCCGTAGCGTCCCAGCGATGTCAGGCTGCGCTGGAAATCGGCAGCCGCGCCGTCGGCGGGGTTGGCATCCGTATCCGTCGCGCCTGGTTGCACGAGATTCACAGTTATGCCGTTTGGTCCCAGTTCGCGCGAGAGACCGCGGGTGAAGGAGGTGAGCGCCGCCTTAGACATGGCGTAAGGCGTAATTCCGGGAAAGGGTACCCGCTCGCCAAGGGCGGAACCGATCGTGATGATACGACCGCCTTCCCCCAAATGCGGGCACTGGCGCACGCACGTTGATGTCCATCAGGGCCTGATATTCTTCCACATCCAGATCGGCGATGGTTCCGGCATGGCCGATCGCTGCGCTGTTAACTAGGATGTCGAGCCCGCCGAGCACAGACACGGCTTTTTCTACCGCTTGAGCTATTGCGTTCGGATCGGCGCTGTCGGCCTGAATGGCGACCGCGCGCCGGCCGCGGCTTTCGATTTTTTTTGCCACCGCCGCAGCTTTCTCAACCGAACGGTGATAAGTGAACGCCACGTCGGCTCCTCTTTCGGCAAGCGCCTCGGCAATAGCTGCGCCGATACCGCGCGAGCCGCCGGTGACCAAGGCGCGCTTTCCCCTTAGATCGATCATGTTGGTCCTTTCCAATAATTTTTAGCGAAGTTTGAGCAAGGCCGAGAAGGCGCAGAAGCCATCGACGACCTGTTCGGCTTATCTTGTGATTCCACACGGTTCCCCGTAGTGACGGCGATGGCGACAAAGTGTTGCGCGGATAGGAACAGCGGCCAGGGCACTCGCTGTTCGGATTCTCGTCGGCGCGTGCGATAAACTTGCAGGCTCGCAGCGACGGTCCTCGCAGCCGCGCACCGCGCGTGGTGCCGCTCCACGCAGGGATCCACGGATTCCCCATACTCTTGCTGAGGCCTAAGCCGCAGGCATTTCAGATCCGGAGCTGCTGGGTTTTGACGCCCTCAGCGCGCGGGCCACTGCGACATGTACTACAAGCCTGAACCTGCGAACCAGGCGGTGATGCGGCTGGCCGAGTTTTACGCGGGACAGCTTGCGCCATAGATTCAAGGCCCTTTCTACGAGCCGGAATCGAAGCATTCAATCAGCATCTCTGTCAGCACACGAACCTTCTTGGCCGGATGCTGTCCGGGAGGCCTGACGACGAAGATGCCGGCCGGAGGCGGCGCGTGGCGTGGCATCACCTCGACGAGCGCACCCGAGGAGATATGTTCATCCGTAAGGCCGTTCGGGAGTCTTGCTATCCCGAGCCCTTCCAACGCGGCCGCAAGGAGCGCTACGCCGTTGTCGGCCTTGAAGCGTCCTTGTGGCCGAACGTTGAGGACTTGGTCTCCATCGGTGACCTGCCAGACTTCGGTTCCTTGCAAAAGAGCCTGATGGTTGAGAAGCTCCGCCGGCGTCTCCGGCGAACCATTGGCTGCAACGTACTCCGGGCTGGCGACAAATTTTCCATACAGTGGTCCGATACGTCTGGCGACGAGATTGGAATCCGGCAAATAGCCGACCCGAATGGCGCAGTCGAAACCTTCCGTGATGAGATCGACGAAGCGGTCGGTGTAGCAGGAGTAGACGTGTAGTTGCGGGTGCCGACGCGCCATTTGAGACAGGACGGGGGCGAAGTGCGTCGGACCAAATGAAAGTGGGGCTGCAACGCGCAGGCGGCCGCGGAGCTCTCCGGCCGGTAGGATCGTCTCGCGCGCCGCATCGATCTCGGCCGAGATTCTCGCCGCATAGTCTCGGAAAGTGGCGCCTTCTTCGGTAAGTGCGATCCCACGCGTCGTCCGCGCGACAAGCTGCGCGCCAAGATCTGCCTCAAGCCGGGCGATGCGCCTGCTGACCATTGACTTGGAGATGCCAAGGCGTTGCGCGGCAGGCGTCACTCCGCCGGCATCGGCAACTTCCACGAATGTCCTGAGATCCTCGATTTCCACGCGGCGTTCCCCTTTCTGCAACAGAGCTCACCTTAGACGAGGACTACCGTATCGCATGTGAGAATGACAGGGTTCGCGCGGACCGCCTCCCGAGGGAGCGTTCGCATGTGCCTCGACGAACCGCCAACCCAGGATATTCCATGACCTTTCGTAACGGCCTCAATTCACTCCTGCGTCCCGAAGATTCGGTGCTCGTTCTCATCGATCATCAACCCTATCAGCTCGCGAACGTAAACAGCCATGAGCCCACCATGGTGGTCAACAACACAGTGGGTTTGGCCAAGGCGGCCAAAGCCTTCGACGTTCCGACGATCCTCACCACGGTGATCGCAGAGCGTGGCGGCAACCTCTTCCCGCAAATCGCGGAGGTGTTTCCTGGCAAGGAGATCATCGACCGCACTCTTATCAACACCTGGCAGGATCAGAAGGTCGTCGATGTCGTGAAGGCGACCGGCCGCAAGCAACTGATCATCGCGGGTCTGTGGACAGAGGTATGCGTCGCTATGCCGGCAATTCAAGCTGCGGGCGAGGGCTGGGATGTCACCGTGATCACCGACGCCTCTGGCGCAGTCTCGGTCGAGGCGCACCAGGTCGCGATCCAGCGGATGATAGCTGCGGGCGTCAACATGATGACCTGGTTGGCGCTCGCGGCCGAATGGCAGCGCGACTGGGCTCGCGCCGAACAAGCGGCAAGGATCACAGACGTTATCGTCCAGCATGTTGGCGGTAGCGGGATTGCATATCTTTGGGAACAGCAGTTGCTCAACACTCCGGCGCCCAAGGCTGGCACAGGAATGTAATCGGGCTACACGTTGGCGAGCGAAAGCCGCGCAGCGGTCTTCGCTCGCCGACCACGTCCTCGCTTGAGCCGGCGATCAAACAGCCAATCGCCCCTAGCTTTTCGCTGCCTTGGCGCAACCGATCATGTGGACGTAGACCCGCGCGCGCGCAGACTATAGCTTGTGCGCTTCCGTCTCCTGCGGACCCCAAGGCAAACGCATCGGATGAAAACGCCACCAGAAGGACGTAGTAAATGAGCTGGAACCCCGGCATCGAACCCGGATGCCCCGATCAAGTGGGAATGGACGCGATTGAAACGCTGATCATCCCTCGAGCCCGCGACCTCGGCGGCTTCGAAGTCCGTCGCGCTCTGCCCGCGCCGAAACGGCAGATGGTCGGACCGTTCATCTTCTTCGATCAGGCCGGTCCCGCCGAACTCCTGACCGGGCAGGGCGTCGACGTTCGCCCCCATCCTCACATCGGTCTCGGCACCGTCACCTACCTCTACCGCGGCGACTTTCACCATCGGGACAGCACCGGCGCCGACCAGATCATAAGACCCGGAGAGTTGAACTGGATGGTCGCAGGCAGGGGTGTATCGCACTCGGAGCGCACGAGTGCCGCAGCACGGGGTGGTCCGAACAGCTTGTTCGGGATCCAGACATGGCTGGCTCTGCCAGAAAGTCATGAGGATGTGACCCCGTCATTCGAACATCACGCCAAGAACGCGCTGCCCATGATCGAGGATAACGGTATCTCGGCGCGACTTATCCTCGGTAGCGCTTACGGCGAGCAGGCGCCCGCCAGGATGTTTTCGGAAACCTTCTACGCGGACGTCGAACTGGCGCCGGCCGCGCGTCTGCCGATGCCGGACGAGCACGAGGATCGTGCAATCTACATCGTCGACGGTTCGATCTCCGTTGCCGGGCAAGAGTTCGGAGCGATGCAAATGATGGTGTTTCGTCCCGGAGACAGGATCACCGTGGCGGCGGGTGAAAAGGGCGCGCGGATCATGATCCTCGGCGGCGCCACCTTCTCAGGCCCCAGATATATCTGGTGGAATTTCGTTGCCTCGTCGAAGGAACGTATCGAAGAAGCAAAGGCGGAGTGGCGAGCCGGAAAGTGGGGGGAGGGACGCTTCGACCTTCCGATCGGCGATCGTGGTGAGTTCATTCCTCTTCCGGACTGACCGCGAGCCGCCCATCAAGGCGAGGGCTCAGCCATGTCGGAATGGAGTGACAGCAGCTAAGCTGCAGGAGTGAGCGACGAATTGCGGCTGGATCGGTTTTTAAACCTGTCTGTCCGCTCCAAGGTGCGCAAGTGAGGCGAGCAGGCCGGCTGCGACGGCAAGGTCCTGCGTTTCCAGCCCTTCAGTGAATTCATCATAAATAGGTTGCAGCATTTTGCGCGCATCATGCGCTCGCAATCGTACATGCCAGAGTTTTGCGAGGTCGCAAGCTGATCGTAATCGCCATGACAAGGCACCGATTTCCTGAGCCAGCGCGATCGACTCGATGAGAAGCGTCTCCGCCTCATCAGGCCGAACCTCGGCCATCAGAATTGAGGCCCGGATGCGCAGAAGCTCGGGAACGCACCATTGCTCGTTCTGCGCATGGGCACAATCGAGCGCTTCCTGGATGGTGGCGGCGGCGTCTGCCAGGCGGCCGCACTTCGCCAATGCGTCCGCAAAGCCGCCGAGATAGAATGGGAAACGCGCCAGATGCCTTATGGCGCGAAACTCCCCGACAGCTTGCTCGAGCAGGCCCAGTCCTTCGGCCGCCGTGTCGTCCTGAGCGCAGGCCACTGCACCGCGACAGAAAATTGCAACGGGCCGCCAGATGACGATACCGTGCCGTACGACTTGATCATCGAGCATCGCGACAAAGCGGCCACATTCTTGGTAATGCCTGCTCATAAGGAAAGTCAGGCTAGCCCATGCGAGAGCATTGCTCAGCGAAAGCTCATGCTCGGTCTTGCGCGCGAGCGCGATTGTGACCTCTGTGGTGCGAGCGGCCGTGTCAGGGAAACCCGTCAGCCACTGTATGTGCGACAGGATAATCCCGACATCGACATTTCCATCGTACAGGAAACGCGCAAACCGCGGGTCGTTGGAGTCTTTCAAGTCGTTCCCATAAAAACGTTCAATGCGTTGCCGGGCGCCTTCCAGTCGGCCGATGAGTAGATCGGCTACGGCCAAATGCGTTTCGCCGGCCGGCAACGCGGAAGGGTCCGCCGCGGTGGCGATTGAAATGAAGGTCTCAAGCGTCCTGATCCCGGCATCGTGCTCGCCGCTGAAGAGCTGGTATGTACCGATCATCCGCAGGCAACGGAGTTGATGGTCGATGTCGCCGATCCGGACGGCAATTTCCAATGCCCGTCGCATCGCATCCATGGCCACGGGTATGGCGCCGCGCGTGAACATCGTCGTGCCTGCGAACGACACCTGAAGTTGCATCTCTGCCGCCGTCCCGACAAGCCCCGCTGCATCGAGTTCCTCGAGCGCCCGCGAGACGCGAACGCGGCATTCTTCGGTAAAAGAGAAGTGGTTCCAGAGCAGGCTTCCCGCGAGCGCGAGCCGGGCGTACAGCGATTTGTCCGCCGCGACCCCTCCGGCCCAGTCCAGCGCCGAGCGCAGATCGTCGAGGACGCCTCCGTAGGCACCAGCCCAATCCGGGGCCGGCCTTTGCGCCCACTCGCTCGCTGCGCGCTCCAGAACCGTGCAAATATGCTCCGCATGCCGACGGCGGACGACCTCCTCCTCGCCGCTCAGTTGCAACCGCTCGCGACAATATCCGCGCGTCGTCTCCAGGAGGCGGTAGACAAGCTTGTCGGCAGCGACGTCAACCGAAAGCAGGGATTTTGCGGCCAGGTTGGCGACGTCGTCGATCACCTGCACCCGGTCGAGATCGTCGGCGGCGACGGCGCAGGCCGAATCTATATCGAACGAACCGGCAAAGACCGACAGCCGGCGCATGACCGCACATTCGCTCTCCGAGAGAGTATCGTAGCTCCAGTCGATCATCGCCGTCAGCGTGCGATGACGCTTGGGGCCGGCGCGATGCCCACTCAGCGAGCGAAATCGACCGTCCAGATGCGCGAGCAACCCGTCCGTGCCGAAGGAATCGACGCGCGTCGCCGCAAGTTCGATCGCCAATGCAAGGCCGTCGAGCCGCCGGCAAATTTCCGTAATCGTCAGCACGTTGGCGTCGCTTAGCTCGAATGACTCCAGCCTGTCGGTCGCGCGATCTACAAAGAGTTGGATGGCGGGATAGCCGAGCGCTTCGGCAGCTTTCAAGTCGGACGACGCAGGTGGCGCGTCCAATCCCGATAACCTGCGGACGCGTTCGCCTCTCACACCGAGCGGCTCTCGGCTGGTGGCGAGAATCCTGATGCCTGGCGCTTCGGCCAGGATCCGATCTGCACAGAAGGCAGCCGCTTCGATGATGTGCTCGCAATTGTCGAACACGAGGAGCATTTCGCAATCGCGGAGATAGCTGCCCAAGGCAGCGAGCATATTCGCAGAGTGCGTTGCCAGACCGATTGCAGCCGCGACGGCATAGGGCACGAGCGACGAATCCTTTAACCGCGCCAGATCGATCAGCCAGACACCTTCTCTGAACACGCCGATCGTCTGCTCGGCGACGGCAAGCGCAACCGTCGTCTTTCCGATGCCGCCGGCACCGACAATCGACACCAAGCGGGATGAATTCAACTCGCGTCGAATGGTTTCAATCGCGTCGGCCCTTCCGAAGACCCTCGTCGTCGCGATCGGTAAATTGTGGCTGCGCTTTCTCGCCGCCGCTGCGGTTGGCGCGAGGCCATACATTCTGACGACCTCGACTGGCGCAATGAACCTATAGCCCCGCCCGGTAACCGTCGCTATGTATTGCGTCGTCCCGGCGCCATCGCCGAGGGCTCGCCTCAAGGCAGCCATGTTGACCTTGAGGTTTCCGTCATCGACAACGACGTCCGGCCAAACGCGTGTAATCAATTCGCGCTTGTTGACCAGTTCCCCCGGGCGCTCGACCAGTGTCGTCAGGATGTCCAGAGCGCGGCCTCCTATGCGAACACGGGCATCGCCTTGCAAGAGCAACTGGCGCTCGGGAATGAGCACGAAAGGTCCAAAGGAGAAAGATCGGGAAATCCGCTCAGCAAGGTCGCTCGTCACAATCTTTTCCCTCAAGATTCCTTCTTACCGAACTGAACTTGATAGCAGTCTGCCGACCAGCCACCGAAGCGAAAGGCGCAGCGTCCAACTACGGGGCTGCTTATGAGCCTATCTGCGCGCCCGCTGGAATGTTGGCACAAAACAGCGGAAACCCGCGAGCCTCTCAAACGGATCGCGGCGCGGTACTCAGTTGAATCTTATCGAACGCGGAACCCGGCGCACTCGGACAACCATAAATATATTGCGAATAATCAATCTATAATACTCGTTCTCGGCCAGTATTGCGAGCACCCCAGGCAATGCTGCGCCGGTTCGAGCAGAACTGATTCAGCCGGCGGCGAAGGCCACCCAAGGCTTTCGGCCGGAACATCAGACGAGATATCAGCCGCGCCGGCGCCATTGGAACGGGATCAGCTGGCGAGAAAGTCTCGTCGCCGAATCTCATTACCAAATTTTACCATGATTAACGGGCGGCACGCGGCATTCCATGTAAACTCGCTGCATGAGTATAGATCCAGTTGCCCGACGCATGGATCGTCTTTGGTCGCGGATGGCCGCTCGCAGCGTGCGGCAGCCCAAGCGGCTAAGCATTTGAAGAAGTTCATTTAAGGAATTCAGCACCTCAGGAAGCGGCTATGGGTCTAACGGCACCAGGCGGCGATGGTGAGGTTGCGGTCGCATGAGGCGCGGATCGGCAAAGGATTGCCGAGCATGCGGCGCCCAGCATGCGGCGATGATGGCGAAGCGCAGAGGCGCCAGGCCACGGATTCAGTTGGCGGCCAGGCAGTGATGCTGTCGCATCCGTGCAAGGTCACCACTTCATTGAGACGGCGGACGCCGCCTTCAAGCGGAATCCTCGACTGAATCATTTTCAAGGGGAAAGCCATGACAAAACACGTCTTGTTCATCGTCACCAACGCACCCGTGATTGGCCCGCACAATCGCAAGACCGGCTTCTTTTTCGCCGAGGTCGCTCATCCTTTCGATGAGCTCGACAAGGCCGGGATCGCAGTCGAGTTCTCCTCACCTGCCGGGGGATGGACGCCCTACGACGCCTACGACGAGAAGGACCCTGCTCAGAAGGGATTTCTCGAAAGCAAGGCCTTTCGCCGCCTCAATCACAGCCGCAAGTTGGCCGAGGTGGATGCCGCGGATTACGATGCCATCCTGATCCCCGGCGGCCTCGGGCCGATGGTCGACATCCAACGGAATGCCGATGTCCAGAAGGCTGTCGTGCGCGCCTGGAGCACGGGCAAGCTCGTGAGCGCCGTTTGTCACGGCCCGTGCTCTCTGCTCGGAGTGGACCTCGGCGACGGCACGCCGTTCGTGCGCGGCAAGAAGCTCACCTCCTTCTCGAAGAAAGAGGAATATGACTACGCCAGAGAAGACGTGCCCTATGAACTCGAGGACGCGTTAAGAGCGGAAGGCGCCGAGTACTCGTCCACGTCCAACTGGGAACCTCACGTTGTCGTTGATGGTCGCCTCATCACCGGCCAGAATCCCGCGTCGGCGGGACCGCTCGCAAAGCAGTTGCTCGCCGCTCTGAACGAGTCGGCGTGAGTCTCTGAGCAAGACCCCGGGCGTGTCGTCGCGACCCGCCCTCTGGCAGACGGGGGCCGACAGCTCGCGCCCAGATCGGAATGAACCATGTCCACTCACACGAAAATTGTGGCTATCCTGACCGCGCGCCCAGGCAAGGTATCCGAACTCGGAGCGTTTCTCTCGGCAATGCGACTACGCAGCCGGGCCGAGCCCGGAAATCTGCGGTGGGATATCTGGCGAGACAAGGCCAATGCCGACCGCTTCGTGCTCGATGAACTTTATGTCGACGAAGCGGCCGCCGCCGCGCATCGCGACACCCCGCACTTCAAGGACTATGCCGCCAGGATCGGCGAGCTCGCCGACCGAACTCCAATCACTCTCGACCCAGTCGAGGTCGATTAACCCACTGGAGAGAATGCGATGAAATGCGCGATAACAGGATTGCTCACTGTCATGATCACAACCGCTTCCGCCGTCGTCGGCCACGCGGCCGACAAGCCCGTGTCCATCGTGCTGGTGCACGGCGCATTCGTCGATGCTTCGGGCTGGCAGGCCGTCTACGGCATCCTTTCCGCCGACGGCTACGAGGTTCTGGCCGTCCAGAATCCAACCGTTACCCTGCAGGGTGACGTCGACGCCACCAGGCAGGTCATTGCCCGGGCCAGCAAACCCGTCGTTCTGGTTGGTCACTCCTATGGCGGGGCGGTAATTTCCGAGGCCGGCAGCCTGCCCAAGGTCAAGAGCCTGGTTTACCTGGCGGCATTTGCGCCTGAAGCAGGTGAGTCGGTCCACGACATCGCCACGGTGCCGACGCCGGGCGAAGACAAGGCGCCGCTGCTTCCGCCAAGCGACGGTTTCCTCCTGGTGGACTCGGCCAAGTTCCCGACGGCTTTCGCAGCGGACGTCGACCCCGCCAAGACCCGGTTCATGGCCGAGTCTCAGGTTCCATGGGGGCTCGCCGCCGTAGAGGGCAAAGTCACGGCGCCGGCCTGGAAGGACAAGCCCACCTACTTCATGGTGACAAAAAACGACCACATGATCCCGCCCAGCCAGCAGCGTTCTATGGCAGCGCGTGCCGGCGCCAAGGTCGTTGAAATCGACTCCAGCCACGCCGTGATGCTCTCGCATCCGCAGGACGTCGCAGACTTTATCGCCAGCGCGGCTGCGCCGGCGAACTGAGACAACACGCCCATACCAGCTTAACGTCCTTACCAAGAGTGCCGGAAGAAATTGAGGAGAGTGCTGCGGCAGAGGCAGCCATCGAGGAAGCCAAGCTTATCGAGGAGAGGAGAAAAACATGAGAGCCGCACGCATACTCCAGTATCGCAAGCCGCTCGTCCTGGAAGAGATAGCGGTTCCCGATATCAAGGCGGACGAAGTTCTGGTCAAGGTCGCGGCATGCGGGATGTGCCGCTCCGACGTTCTTCTGGTCGACGGATTTTTCCAGAACTACGGCGATATTCCCCCGCCGGTCATCCCCGGCCACGAGATCACCGGCACCATAGAGAAGATTGGCGACGTCGTTTTAAAAGCCGCGGGGCTCGAAGAAGGTGATCATGTCGTGGTCGCGCCCGGATGGGGCGATGGCGTATGTCGCCATTGCCAGGTCGGCAACACGCATATCTGCGCCAACGTGCGTTGGCCCGGCTTCGGCACCTATGGTGGCTTTGCGGAATATATTCCCGTTCCGGCACGCTACGTGATCAAGGTCGCGAAGCATTTGAAATTTGAAGAGCTTGCTCCACTCACCGATGCCGGATTGACGCCCTATCGCGGCATCAAGAAGATCCGCGATGCTGGTGGCCTCGGGCCTGATCGGGTGATCGGCGTGTTCGGCATCGGCGGCCTCGGTGCCTATGCGGTACAATATGCCAAGCTGCTTGGCGGTGGTGCGGCCGTCGTTGCATTCGCCCGCAATCCGGACAAGCTGGCCATCGCAAAGGGCTATGGAGCCGACCACATCATCGATATCAAAGGCAAGTCCGCTGGCGATATCGGCAAGGAGCTCAAGAAGGCCACCGGGCAGGACAAGCTCGATGCAATCATCGATTGCGCCGGCGCCCGTGAGATGATGCAACTGGGTTTCGCCTTATTGGCGATCAGTGGCCACTATGCCGATGTCGGCTTCATTGCCGATCGCATCGACATTCCGTTGTTCCCGCGAGTTTCCGGCGAGCAGACGTTTCATGGGTCTTTCTGGGGCAATAACGCCGACCTCAACGAGGTGATGGCGCTCGCCGCCGCAGGCAAAATCCAACACACGATCAAGACGATCAGTTTCGATGAGATCAACGAATATCTCGATCTGCAACGGGACAATAAGGTTGTCGGGCGGGCGGTCGTGAAATTCTGATGCCCTGAGGGTCGCCCGACGGCATCGCGGCCGCGCCTGAATTGGCGAGGTTCGACGCGGATCGAGGCCGGCAATCATCAACCCACCCTGAAGCGGTGCACAGGAGTTCGAGCATGCTCCAAAAAGCATTTGAACCTCAATGTAAGGCAG
Organism: Rhizobium lentis; assembly: GCF_017352135.1. NCBI lineage: Bacteria > Pseudomonadati > Pseudomonadota > Alphaproteobacteria > Hyphomicrobiales > Rhizobiaceae > Rhizobium > Rhizobium lentis. The sequence goes on along the minus strand of NZ_CP071455.1, from coordinate 866,066 downwards.
TCAGTTCCCATTGCACGGACAAGACGCAGCATCGGCGCCGGGGCCTGACTTTGTTTGCACTTGCCCTTGGAAGCTTCTGCATCGGAACCTCCGAATTCGCCAGCATGGGGGTTCTGCAGCTCTTTGCCGAAAGCCTTGATATCAGCATACCGGTGGCGACGAACGCGATCACCGCCTATGCCTTTGGCGTCGTGATCGGGGCTCCGCTCGTCACTCTGGCGGCTGCCCGCTTCAACCGGAAGACTCTGCTCCTGGCGTTGCTCTGCATTTTCATCGTTGGCAACGTACTCTCGGCGATCGCAGTCAATCTCGGCATGTTCGCCTTCGCCCGCTTCGTCAGCGGGATGCCCCAAGGCGCCTATTTCGGGGCCGGCGCTGTCGTCGCCTCCTACATCGTTGGCCCTGGACACGGCGGCAAGGCTTTTGCGCTTGTCATGACAGGGCTTACCGTCGCAACGATCATCGGTTCTCCAGTCGCTACCTTCCTCGGGCAGAATCTCGGTTGGCGGAACACCTATTTCGCCGTTGCCGGCGTAGGTTTTCTGGCGCTCCTGGCGCTGTCGGTATGGGTACCGCGGACTGACGCGTTGAATGGCGGACCGATCGCGCAAGAGTTGAGCTCGCTTCGTCGCGCATCTGTCTGGAACATGATGCTCGTCGCCGCGCTGGGGATCGCCAGCATTTTTGCCGTTTACACCTTCATTGGGCCATTCGTGACCGATATTGCAGGGATAGACCAGGCCTGGATTCCACCAGCGCTCGCTCTTTTCGGTATCGGCATGACGCTAGGCAATCTGATTGGCGGACGGCTTGCCGATAGCCACCCCTCGAGGGGGCTCATCATCGGTTTCGGCGGAGCGTTGATCGTGCTCGCATTTCTTGCATCCTTCGGCGGCAATGTTGTGCTGCTCATGACCGGCCTCTTCGGTGTCGGCACCACGATGATGATTGCGATCCCCACGATCCAAGTGAGGTTAACAAGCTTTGCCCCGGAAGCGCCGACATTGATGGGCGCCATGAACCTCGCGGCACTCAATGTTGCCAACGCCATCGGCGCCTGGGCCGGCGGGGCGGCAATCGCCGCGGGATTTGGCCTCCTTTCTGCAGTCTGGGCCGGCTTCGCCCTCACGTTTCTTGGCCTGATTGTGTTCGCCATCACGCAGCCACGTGCGCCCCAACTCGCCGAGGCGTGATCATCAATGCACAGCTTGAGGAATCGACGCAGAACTGCTGAACTGGATCTTCGCCATTCGCGCGGGGAGGCGGACCTACAGCGCCCGGTGGTGGGCAGGGCTGTCGATCACTCGGGACCCATTCGAGCGCCATGGCAGCGAAGTTGTCGCTCAGCGGCGCCGGCAGGATGGCTTGACGGTAACATGAGTTCCCTAACGGTCGACCTTGCCTGAGCGTAGCAGGGTTAAGCAGGCGGTGGGTACGCGCTGCGCAACTACTGCCCCCAGATCACCGCTTCTTCGTGACGCTTGATAAGATGACGCAGGCTCTCAAAACCAGTGCGGATGAAGCCTGCGAAGTGGTCGACAGCAGGCGAGCGAGGTGCGTCGGTGCGCTTGAGGATGGCGAGCGCCCGCTCGGGGTGCGGGATGGTGATCGGTAGTGCCGTGATCGCCTTTTCCTTGCGCTGCGCGAACACGACACTGTGTGGCATCACTGTCAGCGCGTCTGCAGCCTTCAGGTAATTGATGACACCCATCAGCGAACCGCCGGAATAACGGATCTTCAGCTCGGTGGCGCCAAAGGACAGAAGCAGGGCGCGCAGATCGGCGAGCAGTGGACTGCCCGGTGGCGGCGCAATCCATGGGTATTCCAGAAGATGGCTCGGCTGCGGCCGGCGCTTCAGAAGCAGCGGATGCGTCGAGCGGCAGGCGATCACATTGCGTCCCGGGAGGATCTGCTGGAACTCAAGGCCGGATCCTTCGTCGAGAATATCGATCGGGCAGATGGCAATGTCGATCTGGTCAGCCTTCAGCGCCGCCCTGAGATCGGGGAAGTATCCGTAGCTCTGGTCGATGCGAACGTCCGGATGCGTCTGCTGGAACTCGGCGCAAAGCTGGGCGATCAGGGCGTCCATGAAGAACGGCGTGCCGCCAACCCGTACGGTGCCGCTGCGGCCGACCCTGAAACTGTCGACCAGATCGGATGCCTTGCGGGAAGCGGCAAGCATCACTAGGCCATGCTCGGCAAGCGACAGGCCGAATGGGGTTGGCTGCAGTGGCCTGCGGCCCTTAATAAAAAGTGGCTCGCCCAGACGCTTTTCCAGCATCGACAGCGTTCGCGACACGGCCGGCTGCGCCATGCCGAGCAGGGCAGCACCCTCGGTTACGCCCCCGGCCTTGACGACGGCGGCGAGCTGCATGAGATGGCGTTCATCCAGTTTCATAGCAATATGTTATATTGAACGGTAACTAAATCATCAATGCATCTATTTCCCTATGCTACTTTGCCGCATGTCCATCGGGAGGAGATGAGCATGGCTGCGCAAACCCAGGCGCTCACATTCAGCGAGGCGACCTCGTCGCAAGCCTTTGCCGAGCGTTTTCCGGCGAACAGGAACGGCAAGCTTGCCGAGCTGATCGCCGCAGCCGTCATGCATGTCCACGAGCTGATCAAGGAGTTCCGCCCCACTCAGGACGACTGGCGCAAGGTTCTACTTTTTCTGACCGAGGTCGGGCATGCCTCCGACGAACGGCGCCAGGAATGGGTGCTTCTCTCGGACCTGATCGGCGCGTCGGCTCTGGTCGAGGAAATCAATTCCCGCCGTCCCAAGGGCGCCACCCCGAATACCATCCGCGGACCCTTCTATCGCGACAACGCGCCGGCGCGCGCGCCCGGATCGTCGATTTCCATCGACGGCAAGGGTGAGCCGCTCGTGGTATCGGTCCGCGTCCAGGATCTCGACGGCCTGCCGATCGCCGATGCCGAAGTCGTCACCTGGCAGGCCAACGCCGAGGGCTTTTACGAGAACCAGCAGCCGGACCTTCAGCCGGAGCACAACCTGCGTGGGCTGTTTCGCACGAATGCAGAGGGGCGCTTTCACTATCGGTCCGTCGTGCCAGCTGGTTACGGCGTTCCGAGCGATGGCCCTGTCGGCCGCCTGCTTTCAGGAGCGGGATATCCCCTTCACCGTCCGGCGCATCTGCATTTCGTGGTGCGCGCCAAGGGCTTTGAGACGATCACCACACATATCTACGATTCCCGCGATCCGCATCTTGGCGAGGACGCGCTGTTCGGCGTCCGGCCGGAACTCATTGCCAGGTTCGAGCCTGTAGAGGTCGGCGGCAAGCGCGGCCAAGCGGTCGAGCTCACCTTCGTCATGGTGCGTTCCAGGCCGGGGAGGGCGTCATGAGCAGAGCATTTTCCTTTGTGGGCAGTCCGGCCCGGATCGTGTTCGGCGTGGGTTCCAAAGCCGCCGTCGGCGAGTGGATCGCAAAATCCGGATGCCGGCGCGCATTGGTACTCTCGACGCCACATCAGAAGGCCGATGCCGAGGCTCTGGCGCTGGAGATCGGCGAGCTCGGCTGCGGCGTCTTTGCCGGTGCGGCCATGCATACGCCTGTCGATGTTACGGATGCGGCAATGAAGGTGGTCACCGAGACGGGGGCGGATTGTGTCGTTTCGCTCGGCGGTGGATCGACGACCGGGCTCGGCAAGGCGATCGCCTATCGCACCGACATCCTGCAGATCGTGGTACCGACGACCTATGCGGGGTCGGAGGTGACGCCGATCCTCGGACAGACGGAGGGCGGGCGCAAGACGACGGTGCGTGACGCGAAGATTCTCCCGGAGATCGTTATTTACGATCCGGCGCTGACGTACGGGCTGCCGGTGTCAATGAGCATAACCAGCGGCCTGAACGCGATGGCCCATGCCGTCGAGGGTCTCTATGCACAGGACCGCAATCCCATCTCGACGCTGATGGCTCTCGAAGGCTTGCGCGCCTTTGCCCGCAGTTTGCCCGTCATCATCAAATCACCAGGGGACGAAGAGGCCCGCAGCGACGCGCTTTACGGCGCCTGGCTGTGCGGTACGGTGCTCGGTACCGTCGGCATGGCCCTGCATCATAAGATCTGCCACACGCTCGGCGGCTCCTTTGATACGCCGCATGCGGAAACGCATGCAGTGATGCTGCCGCATACGGCTGCCTTCAATGCAATTGCCGCGGAGCCGGAGTTGGCGGGTGCGGCTGAGATCTTCGAGGGCTCGATCGGCGGCGGGCTCTGGGACTTCGCCAGGGCGATCGGTGCGCCGCTGTCGCTCAAGGAATTTGGATTGACGGAGGCCGATCTCGATCGCGCCGCATCGATTGCGGTCGAGAACCCCTACTGGAATCCCCGGCCCATCGGCCGGGACTCGATCCGAATGCTTTTACAGGATGCTTGGGAAGGCCGGCGCCCGGCCAATTGAACGCCGCGGCACGCGCTCTTTGGGAGGAGAGTGAAATGGGAGGAAGCATGTTTACGAGACGCGATCTTCTGAAAACGGCCGCCGCTGGCGGTGCGCTCATCGCAACGTCCGGCCTTTCGGCGCCGGCTATTGCCCAGGACAAGGCTATCAAACTTGGCTATGTCAGTCCGCAGACCGGTCCGCTGGCAGGTTTCGGCGAAGCAGACAAATTCGTCATCAACTCGTTCTTGGCGACGACGAAGAAGCTTGGGCTGAACTACGAGGTTGTGGTCAAGGATAGTCAGTCCAATCCCAACCGCGCCGCCGAGGTGGCGAAGGAACTTATCGTCGACGACCAGGTCAACCTGATGCTGGTATCGTCCACGCCGGAGACGACCAACCCGGTTTCCACTACATGCGAAGGCGAGCAGATGCCCTGCATTTCGACGGTGGCGCCTTGGCAGCCGTGGTTCATCGGCCAGCAGGGCAACCCCGGTGACCCAGCCTCATGGAAGCCGTTCGACTATGCCTATCATTTCTTTTGGGGGCTCGAGGATATCATTGCCGTCTTCACCGGCATGTGGGGTCAGATCGAGACCAACAAGAAGATCGGCGGCCTGTTCCCGAATGACGGCGACGGCAATGCCTGGGGCGACAAAGTTGTGGGCTTCCCGCCGGTTCTGGAAAAACTCGGCTATGGCCTGACGGATACCGGTCGCTACCAGAACCTGACCGACGATTTTTCGGCGCAGATCAACGCTTTCAAGCAGGCGCGCACCGACATTCTGACCGGCGTCATGATCCCGCCCGACCTCACGACGTTCTGGAACCAGGCAAAGCAGCAAGGCCTGACGCCGAAGATCGCCTCGATCGGCAAGGCGCTTCTCTTCCCGCAGACGGTTGAAGCGCTGGGTGATGCGGGTCACAACCTGTCGACCGAAGTCTGGTGGACGCCGAGCCATCCGTTCAAGTCGTCGCTGACCGGTGAGACAACTGCGGCGGTCGCCGATGCCTTTACCAGGGAGACCAACCGTCCCTGGACGCAGCCGATCGGCTTTGCCCATGCACTCTTCGAGCTGGCGGTGGATGTCATGAAACGCGCCGAGGATGTCGGCGACGGCGACGCCGTCGCCAAGGCGATCGGCGAAACAAAGCTCGACACGCTGGTCGGGCCGATTGCCTGGGGCAACGAGAAACTGCCGCCCTTTGCCCAGAAGAACGTCGCCAAAACCCCGCTCGTCGGTGGCCAGTGGCGTCTGAAATCCGGCGGTGGCTACGATCTGGTGGTTGTCGAAAACGGCCTCGCTCCGAACGTGCCGCTCGGCGGCAACCTCGAGGCACTGGCGTAAGGGCGTAGAACTGCCTGGCTTGCGAGCCGGGCGGTCGCGCGGAGAATAATCATGGCCATTCTGGAACTCAAGGATGTCTCGAAATCCTTCGGCGCGCTCGTCGTCGCCGAAGGGGTCGACTTTTCGGTCGCGCCCGGCGAAGCGCTCGGCATTATCGGTCCCAATGGGGCCGGCAAGTCGACGCTGTTCAACCTGATCAATGGCAATCTCGCGGTTGCCTCCGGTTCCATAGAGCTCGATGGGCATGACGTGACCCGTTTGCCGCCGATGCAGCGTTGCCTGGCGGGCATGGGACGCACATTCCAGATCCCGCAGCCTTTCGAACGCCTGACGGTCTATGAGAATCTCCTCGTTGCCGGTGCTTTCGGCACGCAGCAAAGGGAGAGCGACGTCACCGCCATTTGCGCCGACATTCTTGTCGAGACCGGGCTGATCGCCAAGGCAAACAGGCCCGCGTCGTCGCTGACGCTTCTGGAGCGCAAGCGGCTGGAGTTGGCGCGGGCGCTCGCGACCCAGCCGAAGCTTCTGTTGCTCGACGAAATCGCCGGAGGGCTGACCGAGGGCGAATGCCGCCAGCTGGTAGCGACGATCAAGCGCGTCCATCAGCGCGGGATTGCGATCATCTGGATCGAGCACGTGCTACATGCCCTGACCGCTGTTGTGGAACGTATTCTCGTTCTCAATTTTGGCCGGGTCATCGGCATCGGTGAACCAGATGCGATCATGGCATCGCGCGAGGTCCGCGAAATCTATCTCGGGATGGAAGTTTGATGACGAGCCTCATCGAAACGAAGCGGCTGACGGCCTTCTACGGCGATTTCCAGGCGATCTTCGGCGTCGATATGCGGCTGGATGCCGGTGAAACCATCGCGGTAATCGGGGCCAATGGCGCCGGTAAGTCGACCCTGATGCGGTCGATTGCCGGGGTGATCGCCAATCTGCCGGAGATGGTCCTGCATCGTGGCCAGGCGATCGGCGCGATCGGCGCGCCCGACGTCGTGCGCCGCGGCATCGCGCTGGTGCCGGAGGGCCGCAAACTCTTTCCGTCTCTCAGCGTCGAGGAAAACCTTCAGATCGGCGGCTATGGCAGACGCGCCGGTGGACCGTGGACGCTCGAAACCATCTATGACCTTTTCCCAATCCTGAAGGAGCGCCGCCGCTATCCGGCAACGGCGCTCTCCGGCGGCCAGCAGCAGATGGTAGCGATCGGGCGGGCACTGATGTCCAACCCGGAGGTTCTGCTCTGCGATGAACTCAGCCTCGGTCTGGCCCCGGTGGTGATCAGAGATATCTACGCCGCCTTTTCCAAGATCAGGGCCTCGGGTGCCGCCATTATCATCGTCGAGCAGGATATCGCTCAGGCGCTGAAGGTCGCCGACCGCGTCTATTGCATGATGGAGGGCCGGATCACCCTGACGGGACGTCCCTCTGAGCTGGAGCGAGCCGCGATCCATTCTGCTTATTTCGGAGCCGACAACCATGAACTGGCTTGATACGGTCCTGCAAGGCATCCTGCTCGGCGGGCTCTACGCGCTGTTTGCCGCCGGTCTCAGCATCGTGTTCGGCATCATGCGGCTGGTGAACCTTGCGCATGGCGACCTGATCGTGCTGGCGGCCTTCCTGATCCTGCTGATCGTCTCGTCGCTCGGCCTCGACCCATTCGTCGCAGCACTGATCGCTGCGCCGTTGATGTTCGGCATAGGCTGGCTCATGCAATACCACCTTCTGAACCGCACGCTTGGCAAGGACGTGCTGCCGCCGCTGCTCGTTACCTTCGGGCTGTCGATCGTCGTCCAGAACGGGCTTCTGGAGGCATTCACGGCGGACAGCCGGAGAATTTCGGCGGGTACGCTCGAGACCGCGTCGGTGGAGATCGGTGGCGTCAATGCCGGGCTGATGCCGCTGATGACCTTCGCATCGGCGGTGATCGTCATCATCGCTTTGAACCAGCTCATCTACCGGACGGCGCTCGGCCGCGCCTTCCGAGCCACCTCTGATGACGTCGTGACCGCAAGCCTGATGGGCATCCGGCCGAACTCGATCTTCGCCGTTGCCACCGGTCTTGCGATGCTGGTCGTCACCGTCGCCGCGCTCTATCTCGGCATGCGCGCGAATTTCGATCCGACCGCCGGACCTGCGCGGCTTATCTACGCCTTCGAGGCCGTTATCATCGGCGGGCTGGGGTCGCTCTGGGGCACGCTCGCCGGCGGCGTTATTCTCGGGATCGCGCAGACCATGGGCGCGGCGATCAATCCCGAGTGGCAGATACTCGCCGGCCATCTCGCCTTTCTGCTCGTCCTGCTGTTTCGTCCGCGCGGTCTCTTCCCGCGGGCGGTGGATTGAGGCGCGCGATGACCACAGGTTTCGAAACAATGACACCCGAAAATCACGCAGCGGCGGATTGGAAAATCGAGACACGCACGCGCATTGCCCGCATCTTCGGCATTGTCGCGCTCGCCGCGGTGATCGCTCTTGCAGCCGCGCCCTTTATTGTTTCGCGCGGCGTCGCCCAGGACCTCTTCTACATATTGACGATGCTGACATTGGCGCAGAGCTGGAACCTGCTGGCCGGCTATGCCGGGCTGATTTCGGTGGGGCAGCAACTCTTCGTCGGCTGCGGCGCCTATGCTCTCTTCGGTCTGGTGATCCTGCTTGGGCTCGACCCTATCCTGGCGGTTCCGCTGGCCGGCCTGCTTGCGATGCTGATCGCTGTGCCGACCGCCTTTTTCGCTTTTCGCCTTTACGGTCCCTATTTCGCAATTGGTACTTGGGTCATTGCCGAGGTCGGCCGACTACTTCTGGCACAGTGGAAGACGCTTGGTGGAGGAACGGGCACGTCACTCCCGCGGGATGCCGTGCGCGACATGTTCGGCATCTCGGCGCTTGTTGACTGGTTCGGCATGCGCCCGCCGGCTGCGGCCGATGCACTGGCCTACTGGTTGGCGCTGGCATCGGCAGCCTTGACGATCTCCTTCATCTACAAGCTGCTGCGCAGCAAGCACGGGCTGGGCCTTGCCGCGGTACGTGACAACGAGACCGCCGCCCGGGCGCTCGGGGTCGATGCCCGCAGGCTGAAGACGCTCGTCTATCTCTTCGTCGCATTCGTTACCGGCATCGTTGGTGCGCTGATCTACCTGCAGAAGGCGCGGATATCACCTGACGCGGCCTTTTCGCTGACCGATTGGACGGCCTACGTCATCTTCATCGTCGTCATCGGCGGCATCGGTACGATTGAAGGTCCCATCCTTGGCGTGCTCGTGTTCTTCGTGCTGCAGAATGCCTTTTCCAGCTACGGTTCCTGGTATCTTCTGGCGCTCGGCACGCTGGCGATCATAACCATGCTGTTTGCGCCTAGAGGGCTCTGGGGGCTGATATCCGACCGTACGGGTTGGGAACTCTTTCCGGTTCGCCGCATCCTGAGGGGCGAAACCGTTCGACAGGATGACAAGGGAGGGCCGAATGGCTGACATCATCACCGACGTTTTGATCATTGGCACGGGGCCGGCCGGCTCGGCCACGGCCGCGCTGCTTGCGACCTACGGCCTGGAGCCGCTAGTGATCAACCGCTACCGTTGGCTCGCCAATACGCCCAGAGCACACATCACCAATCAGCGGACGATGGAGGTCCTGCGCGATCTCGGGCGGGACGTCGAGGACGAGGCCTATCTGTTTGCCACCGAGCAGGATCTCATGGGGCAGAACGTCTTCTGCACCGCCGTTGCCGGCGAGGAGATCGGCCGTATGCAGAGCTGGGGCAATCACCCCCTGTCCCGCGCGGAGCATATTCTGTCATCGCCAGGCCGGATGAACGATCTGCCACAGACCTATATGGAACCGCTCCTGTTCAAGACGGCATGTTCGCGCGGCGCGCAGCCGCGCATGTCAACCGAATACAGGAGCCACGTGCAGGATGCCGAAGGCGTGACGACCATCTGCTTCGACCGGCTGACCGGCAAGGAACTGACGATCCGCTCGAAATTCCTGATCGGTGCGGACGGCGGCAATTCCAAGGTTGCCGAACATGCGGGCCTGACCTTCGAAGGCAAGATGGGCGTCGCGGGGTCGATGAACATCCTGTTCAAGGCAGACCTCTCCCGCTATGTCGCGCATCGTCCCTCGGTGCTTTATTGGGTGCTGCAGCCGGGCGCTGATGTCGGGGGCATCGGCATGGGCCTGGTGCGCATGGTCCGGCCATGGAACGAGTGGCTGATCGTTTGGGGCTACGACATCAACCAGCCGGCGCCCCAAGTGGATGACGCCTTCGCCACCAAGGTCGTGCGCGAGCTGGTCGGCGTTCAGGAAATCGAGCCGAAGATCAAGTCGGTCTCCACCTGGACTGTCAACAACATGTACGCGACCACGGTGTCGAACGGCCGTGTGTTCTGCATGGGCGATGCAACCCATCGCCATCCGCCATCCAACGGGCTCGGATCGAACACTTCGATCCAGGACGGGTTCAATCTCGCCTGGAAGCTTGCCATGGTGCTCAAGGGGCAGGCGGGCATGGGGCTCCTCGATAGCTACCAAGCAGAGCGTGCTCCCGTCGCCAAGCAGATCGTCACCCGCGCCAACAAGTCGATCGAGGAATTCGGGCCGATCTTCAAGTCGCTCGGCCTGCTCGATTCCGTCGACCCCGTAAAGATGCAACAGAATATGGATGCGCGCTGTGACGACACAGCCGATGCCGAGCTGCAGCGCAGCGCGATCCGCGCCGCCATCGCTCATAAGGTCTACGAATTTGATGCCCATGGCGTCGAAATGAACCACCGCTACACCTCGAACGCTATCGTCAAGGACGGTCAGCCGGAGCCTGCTTTCGCGAGGGATGCGGAGCTGCATTTCCAGCAGACGACCTGGCCGGGCGCCCGCTTGCCGCATGTCTGGCTGTTCGGCGCCAACGGCGAGAAAGTATCCAGCCTCGATCTCACCGGACACGGCGTCTTCACGGTCCTGACGGGGATCGGCGGCGATGGCTGGATTTCGGCTGCCAAAGCGCTCTCCAAGGAACTTGGCATTACCATTGCCGCACACAAGATCGGTCCGCGCCAGACCTGGCAGGACCTGACGGGCGACTGGGCGCGCGCCCGGGAAATTCGCGATTCCGGCCTGTTGCTGGTGCGGCCGGATCATCACGTCGCGTGGCGGGCGGATGAGGCGGCTTCCGAACCCGAAGCCGAACTGCGCCGCGTTCTCAAAACGATTTTGGACCGGTGAGGCTCATCATGGCTCAGGAGGAAAATGGCTATTTCACCGAGGAGAACTCCGTCGAGGTCGTCACCAGCCGCAATGCCGGCGCCAGGAGCGAGCGGCTGAAGCAGGTTATGGAGGTCGTTACCCGCAAGCTGCATGAGGCGGTCAAGGAGCTTGAACCGACGCAGGAGGAATGGATGGAGACGGTCCAGTTCCTGACCCGCACCGGGCACATGTGCAACGAATGGCGGCAGGAATTCATTCTGCTGTCCGATGTGCTCGGCGTCTCTATGCTGGTCGATGCAATCAATAACCGCAAGCCATCGGGCGCGTCGGAAAGCACTGTGCTTGGTCCCTTCCACGTCGCCGATGCGCCTGAACTGCCGATGGGGGCCAATATCTGCCTCGACCAGAAGGGCGAGGACATGGTGATCGGCGGGCTTATCCTCGATACCGAAGGCAGGCCGATCAAGAATGCCGTCATCGATGTCTGGCAGGCAAATGACGAGGGCTTCTACGACGTGCAGCAGAAGGGCATCCAGCCGGATTTCAATCTGCGTGGCATCTTCCGCACCGGCAAAGACGGCCGTTACTGGTTCCGCGCCGTCAAACCGAAATATTATCCGATCCCGGACGACGGTCCCGTCGGGCAGATGCTGAAGGCGCTGGGTCGCCATCCCTACAGACCGGCCCATCTCCACTATATCATTAGGGCCGACGGGTTCGAGACGCTGACGACCCACATCTTCGATCCGGATGATCCCTATATCCATTCGGACGCGGTCTTCGGTGTGAAGGAAAGCCTGCTCGCCAAATTTGAGCTGACCGACGATCCGGCGCGTGCCCGGGAACTCGGCTTTGAAGGGAAATACTGGAAAGTCGAACACGATTTCGTGCTCGCGCCGATAAAATCCTAGGTTTGAATCGATCGCCGCGACTGGTACTCGTCACCATGGAAGAGACTGTGGGAGCGAGGAAGTATCGGAAATTTCAAACTCCGTCAGATCATCGGTGGCAAAATCGTGGCTAAGCAATCGGGGCGGACCTACGACCGCCTCGATCCGTTCACCGTTGGAGCCGTCTGGCTGGAGGTCCGGATCGCAAAGGAAGCAGAGTCTCACGAGATGCGTTTGCACGCTCATTGTGCCTTCGCTCTCATGAGTTTGCGGGTCTTCGCGGACTGGTTAGAGATTATCCGGGTCGTTCGAGCCTCGCGAAGGAGCCCCTATTGGCAAGGCATGGGAGAAATATCCAAAGACTGGAGTTTGTAGGCTTCACTTTGTACTTGTCCCGTACACAGGCTTTCGGCGGCGCACGTTACCATACCGTCTCCGACTGGCATCAGGCATCGGTGACACGAACCGGCGCGTCACGATATAGTGCCTCACGAACAGATGCAGGCCCCCTTCTCGAAAGACCTGACCGGCCAGGTTCCGTGTCACTAACTCCCGCCGGTCGTGAACGAGCGGGCGTGATGGAAGGCGGCAGTCTCTCGTTCATCAGGCTCGAATTTTCGGATGATTTCCTGATGGATGCCTGCCAGTTGGATGGATCACGGCAAAGCATGGTCCCGATCTATAATGATCGGGCGGAGAAATTCCGGCTTTTGATCGAACGGATGACCGAACTTTCGGAAATTGCGGAACGCCCACCTGTCATCGTCATGGAACAGCTCGCCATCGCCGCTGTCCGCCACCTTGCCCGCGAGGCTCGTCTTGACTTCGGTCATCACGACGATGCCTGGATGCATCCGGCAGCTTTGCAGCGCGTTGTCGATCGGATAGAGGCAGAGATGCATGAGGACCTGTCGCTTGCTCTCCTCGCGCAGGATGCAGGGCTGAGCATCAGCGCATTCGTCCGTGCATTTCGGGGCAGTACGGGAATATCTCCCGGCGAGTACCTCATCCGCAGGCGCATCTATAGAGCCTCGAAGCTTCTGACAGGTAGCTCTTTAGCCATCAAGGAAATAGCGAGGATGTGCGGCTTCGCTACTCATGCGCACCTGACGAATGTCTTCCGAAGCCGGATGGGCGAGCCTCCCGCATCACATCGTCGCCTATCGCGCTCTATGAGCAGAACGTAACTACCAAGCTGTGTGATTTGCGTAATCTGCGCGGTTCACACGGTGCAGCGTTGCAGGTGTCGTCGTTTTCCTCCTGATAATGCACAACGTCAATCAGGAAGGATCAGCTCCATGAAATTCGGTACAAGCCTAGCACTCGCAGCGGCTCTCTTTTCCAGCATTGCCGTAGCGCAGGATCAAAGTTCTCGCCGGGTACTTCCTCCTATGCCTGAAATTGCCGCACCCGCAGTCGCCGAAGGAATGGACGCAAACACGAAGCGTGTCGCCGACCATGCCTGGTCGCTCTTTGTTCGGGCATGGCGCACGGGTGAATGGGAGCCATTTCTTGCACTCACAACCGATGATTTTCAGTTTCACTTTCCACAGGGAGATTTTGCTGGTCTCCATGAAGGGCAGGATGGCAAGAAGCAACTGGTGGCGTGGGCACGTTATCACCAACAGGCAGGAAACCGAATTCGAAGCGTGCTGGAACGAGCAACCTATGACGGCGATACCGCCGTCTTTGAATCTGCCGCAGAAAGCATGCCGGCGGGTTTCTATCGAAATCACGAGGTCATCATCTTCAAGGTGCGCGGCGATCGCATCAGCGCGCTGCGCGAATACTGGAATGTGTTGGATCCCGGTGCCGATGCGACGGGCAACTGACGCGGCCGTCGCGCTCTGCCCCCATAAGTCGTACTGGACCAGGCTCCGGCTGTCCGTTTTGTGCCCTCATTTGGATGCAAAGGTCAGCTTTGCCGGCTTCCGAAAGCGGGCATGGCCAGCGACCACACTGGAGGTCGCTGTTGCACCACAGAACGAATCCGCTCGCGCGGGAGTAGTGGCGCACACGCGCCGTGACTACATCCGCTGTATGCGGAGATTCGCGACGTTCATCGGCCGTTCGCCCGACGCGGCCACAGCTGAGATCTCCGCCATTTCCAGGTCCACCAGACGCAGGCCGGCGCTGATCGCCCCGCACGGCATTGCTTATTCGGCGGCCGTTCCTATCGCTGCGAGGATATCGGGGTTCTCCGACTGGAGGCGCCCGCCCGCGCCGGCAAGCTCCAACGGATACTCATTGACCAGGATCAGGATGTCGTCGGTGTTGGCAATGCCGGCAAATGCCTTTGCGATCGCGCCATTCAGCTTCTCGATCAGCACGCGCCTGGCGTCGAGGCCGGGCAATTTCGGCGCCTCGACGAAACAAACCGGCCGAACCGGCTCGGCCTCCACGCGACCGTCTTGCGCAACGTTGGCGGGCGCGTGCTCGCGCAGGAAAATGCGGACATCCGGAATATGATAGGCTTCATCCAGCGCGGTCGTTATCTCGGCCATCATCGTCGCCTTGGCTTCAGTTCGTAGGCCCTGCGGCCCCTCGATGATAAAGGTGGGCATGTGTGTCGTCTCCTGGTTGGTACTCTCCGCGAGATCGAACTCCAATGCAGGTTCGACGCGGATCACATGGAAGAGACGATCCGCCCGCCGGATAGGATTCGCGGAAATATTTCTTTCGGCTCGTGAATCCTTCGAGCGGCGGCGAACGTCTTCAGGGAGACACCGTTAACGGGAGGTACGTCGATGAACCGCACGATGATCAGATACAAGACCCGGCCCGAAACCGCCGACGAAAATCAGCGGCTGATCGAGGGGGTGTTTCGCGAGCTGAACGAAAAGGCGCTGCCGGGCGTGAAATACGCTGCCTTGCGACTTCACGGCAGCGTCTTCGTCCATCTGGTGGAAATCGAGCAAAGCGGCGATAACTCGGTCGGCGATCTGGGGGCGTTTGCAGCTTTTCAAAGCGGCATTCGCGAGCGATGCCTCGAAGGGCCAGTCCGCAGCACGGCGCAGATCATCGGCAATTTCGGCATGTTCTGCGAACGAGCTACACATGACTGGCAACGCCGTGAGCAGTGAACTCTTTGCAGCAACATTCGGTCTGCGGCTCGGCAAATTGCGGCCAAAGCTCCATCGCTACTGCGCACGCATGACCGGTTCGGTCATCGATGGAGAGGACGTTCTGCAGGACGCCCTGGCGAAGGCGATGGAAGCGCTTCCAGCAGCAGCACCGATAACCAATCCGCAGGGTTGGCTGTTTCGTATCGTTCACAACACCGCCCTAGACTTCCTGAGGCGCCGTGCCAGGCGGGCGGACCACATCGGCGAGGAGGAGGCCGAGATGGTCGCTGAACCGCTGTCCCAGACAGAGGCGCGTCAGATCGCTGCCACCAGCCTGCGCACTTTCATGCGGCTGCCGGTACGCGAGCGCAGTTGTATCATCCTGATGGATGTGCTCGGCTACTCGCTGAGCGAGCTCTGCTCGATCACGGGGATGACCATGCCAGCCGTCAAGGCGCTTCTCCATCGTGGCCGCGTCAGGCTGCGCGACATAGCGGCGGGGCCGGACGACCAACCGCTACCGGTTCTTTCGGCTGCTGAGAAGAATAGCCTCGCCTTCTATGTTGACCGGTTCAACGCCCGTGACTTCGAGGCGCTGAAAGACAGGCTGGCCGAGGATGCGAAAGCCGAACTCGTCGGCGAGGTCGTCATGCGCGGTAGAGACAAGGTTTCCACCTATTTCGGGAATTACGCGCGTGAAGAACGGTGGTGGCTCGCCCCTGGCTTGGTTGAAGGTCGCCCCGCCGCGCTGGTGTTTGAGCAAGGCGCCGTCCTGCGCACCCCTGCTTATTTCATTGTCCTCGACTGGTCCGGGGATTCGCTCCTTGCGATCCGTGATTTCCGTTACGCGCGTTATGCGTTGGAAGCGGCGGACATCAAGCAGTTGGGCGCGGATTTTGTCGGAAAGGCTTGAGTCCGACGCCTGGGGCCAACCAAATATCGGGCCCGCATACGTTCTCTGGCCTTTCCGATGGGCTGAACGTGCCGGAGATGGCAAAGGAAGCTTTGCTCACCCCCTAAACCCTCGCGCAGCAAGCGGGTGTAAACATCGGCGGCCGACTGCGCCATTCGATACTGGCTTCAGATGCCTGCGCCGCTCCTGCGTCGGATCAGCTCAAACACGCCTGAAATGTCTTCGTCTCCATGTCCAGCACCGTCCCGTTTGCGAAACAGTTCCAGCAGGGGGGCAAGCAGATTGGTGGCGACACCCTGCTCACGGGTGGCTGTGAGTATGTTTTCCAGCGAGGCGGCCTGCATGGCGAGATTCGACACTACGTTGACACCGTGCCGACCGCTGTCGATCTTCTCTGCGTATCCGGGAAATTCACCCATCATCGCGGTCATCCAGGGGCCAAGCAACTTAAGAAATTCACCTGCGTGGATCCCCTCAGAATTGACAAGGGCGGTCGCGTGAAAAAAGCCGGCGAACAGGCCATACATGCCGCTGAGAAGAGCGAGATCGTGTAGCGACGCTAGTCCGGCATCCGCACCGAGATAGGTGGCGACGCCGAGCGCCTCAAGCGTCCCGACATGCGCATCGAAAGTTGGCTTCGAACCGCTGTAGAGGATCAGTGCATGTTCGCCTCCGATCATCGGGGGCGTCGCCATGATGCCGCCGTCAAGATAGGAGGCTGTTAGGCCTGCGAGTCGCTCGGCGGTGGCGCGTGCCTGAGCCGGCGTGCCATTGGTAAGATTGACTATCGCACGCCCTGCAAGAACTGAGGCCGCACCATCGAGCACAGAGTTTGCCGCGGCGTAGTCCAATACGCAAATGACGGTGATATCGCTCGAAGCGATGGCATCCGCCGCGCTGCTGCGTTCACGTGCGCCTTTGGCGACCAAGGAGGCAGCCTTGCCGGCCGTACGATTCCAGACGGTGACCGAATGCCCTTGTTGGAGAAGGCGAGCGGCCAGCGCTTGCCCCATCGCTCCTAGGCCGAGAACCGAGATATAGGTCATCTATGTGTCCATCCTTCCATATTCCGAGTTAACACCGCTCCATTGGCGATTTGCCGAAGGATGCAGTATTGGACGAGTGTAATGTAGTGGGCTATTTGTGGATCCATCGTCTGCAAATTGGAACGATCGGTAGATAAATGCTTAATCTCAATGATCTTCTCGTTTTCGTTCGAGTAGTAGATCACGGCGGTTTCGCTGCAGCCGGTCGCGCGCTGCGCCTTCCCAAATCCACGCTCAGCAAGCGGCTTTCCGAGTTGGAGCGGGAGATCGGCGTCCGCCTGATTCAACGAACTTCGCGCAGCTTCGCAGTGACCGAAATTGGCCATGAGCTGTATCGACATGCCGCCGCCATGCTGATCGAGGCGGAGGCTGCGGAGCATGTCATCAAGGGCCGCCTTGCGGAACCTAGCGGAACTGTTCGGATCACAGCATCGATGCCGGTTGCCCAGTTCCGTTTGTCGACGCTGCTTCCGTGCCTCGCAGCGCGCTATCCGAAGGTGCGCATTACACTTGACGTTTCCGACAGGTTCGTGGACATCGTGCAGGAGGGCTTCGACATCGCGATCCGCAACCACTTCGCCCCGCTGCCGGACACCGATCTCGTGCAACGTCGGATCTATCACGATCCCGCCTGGCTCGTCGCCTCGGCCGACTATATCAGGGAGAAAGGCGTGTGTTCTCGACCCGAGGAAGCAAGTGAGCTCGAGGGGCTCATGGCATCGCCCTCGGAAACGGTATGGACACTTCGAAATGGCGAAGGCGCCGTCGTCAAGATCACGCCAATGCCGCGCTACGTGGCCAACGAGACTATCTCGCTACTTGAAGCAGCCAAGGCCGGTCTTGGCGTGGCTTGCCTTGCAAGCAGCTTCTGTGCACCACTCATTGCATCTGGCGCGCTTGTTCGCATTCTACCCGAATGGACAGCAGGTGGCGTGACGACAACCCTGCTGATTCCGCATCGCCGCGGCCAGCTTCCCTCAGTTCGAATAGTCGCGGACTATTTGATCGCAGAACTCTCTCAGCGACCTCAAGACGCCTAATCGTTGGAGCAGATGTCAATGGAAAGCTACGGAGAGTAGCTGATGTGAGCTCGGGAGGTTGTCCATTCGTAGCGTTAAGAGACCGGAGCACCACACCTCGGTTATCCAGGATCGCTTCGAATGAACATTCATAAGAATGCTCGACTAACGCCTAAGAAGTGGCTCTCGCGGTTACGGAAGGCCACCAGAGCCTGGCTCCTGCGCGGGTCTACGGCGCGCCGCTCAGCAGTTCCATAATTCAGCTTATGCCAGATTCTTGTGGCGGTCAGGTTGAACTGTCCGCGGTTGCGCAAAGTAGAAATGTCACTTTGGGGCGTCTTCAGCCATTTAGTAATGCGACAGTTGGGCCAGTTAGAGATGCCACAGTCTCGCCTCTCGACGTGCTGGTCAATGCCACGTTGGGAGCAAGGATGACGACCTCCAGCCTGGTCGAGACCATGAGCGGTCGGAGTCGTCATGTCCTTTATGATCACCATGTCGCAGAAAGAATTGTATCGGCTCGATGTTATTCAGAAGATCCGTGAAGAAGTCGGGTGCACCGGCTGCTGCTGGCCTATGACCGCTCCGGCGCGACCGGCCTGGTTTCGAAGAAGCGATCACGACCGAGCAATTGGCGCCACAGCGAGGACTTTCGCAATGCGGCGCTGGATCTGATCCGCGAACGCTATCCGGATTTCGGGCCGACGCTGGCGCGCGAGAAGCTGATCGAACTGCATCAGAATTCGGTCGCTAAGGAGACGCTGCGCCAATGGATGACCGAGGCCGGCATCTGGATCTCGCGGTGCGAACGCAAGAAGCGGGTTTTCCAGCCGCGCGGCCGGCGGGATTGTCTCGGAGAGCTCGTGCAGATCGATGGCTCGCATCACTGGTGGTTCGAGAACCGCGGCTCCAATGCGCCCTGCTCGTATATATCGATGATGCCACCGGCAAGCTGCTGCATCTGCGGTTGGAGAACACCTTTGCGACGAAGGCCTATTTGCAGCAATGGGGCAAGCCTCTAGCGTTCTACAGCGACAAGCACGGCGTCTTTCGTTCGATCCATGCGTCGCAATTCGACCCGCCGTAATAGATTCGACGGGGGCGTTGCGACATTCCTGAAGGGCTAGGCACGAATGAGCTCGCCAGGACCTAAGGGAACGAAATCCAGGCGATCTGGTTAGGCTGAAAGAATATGGCGTGTCGAGTCCTGGCCCAAGGAGCATATTGTGAATGTTGTAAGTTTCCCCAGCATGAGAAACCACCGCGACAATCCCGATCACGCATTCGTTAGCAATGACGCGGACGAGCGGCAACTCTACAGATTCGCGTTGCAATATCATATGGATGGCAAGAGCTGGGCAACCGAAATCTGGGCCTATTCACACAGAGATGCGGAAGATCGCGTCAACGCAATGCGGCGGTCGCTGACGATGTGTGGTCAGCTCTATGCCGAGGTGGAAGCAGACGCTCCGACACAACTCTAAATGCACGCGATACGGCCAAGCCGGAATAGGCAAGCCCCCGAAAAACATCGGCCTGACATGCTCCCGGGGGCTCCACACCGGCTATGACGCCGGCGATCGCGGCATCTACGTGATCGATCTAGCGACCCGCGACGAGCCCGTAGACAACGAATGTCGCATACAGAATGAATGCGACGACACCGACCGTGCCGACCAGAATCAACGCTATTCTGCCGGCATTGAGCCTGGTGTGCTTTCCCAGGGGAGATGATGATGGCCGCTGAACAGGATCTTTATCCTCCTCGCTCATCGTTCCTGCTCCGCCGTCGCTGCGGGTGATGTCTCGTCCGGTTCGCCGGGATGCGCTATCCACGAGAATGCGAGGGCAACAAGGCACGCGATCAGAAAGATGGTGACGACGAACATCATCATGCGGCGCGGGGGTTCGAAATTATCGTGGCTCATCCCGGAGGGAAATGGGCCGCCCTTCCTCACCTCGTTCATGGCGCACCCCTTTGCGGGAGATCGGTCTCTTCCTCGAGCTTCTCCTTGAGCTCGTCGAGCCCATCGCGCAGCTGCGACGCTTTCAGGCGTCTTGCTTCTGCATCCCGCACCTCGACCATCCGGCCGCCGTCATCGGGAATACCGGGGCCGCTTTCGGCGATGGTCTCGTTTCTGGGCCTGTCGTTCGTGCCGGTCGATATATTTGCTCGTCTGTCCATGACATCCTCCGTACAGCTCTGGGAAGGTTTCTGCGGATGCGTCTTATGGTCAAACGACCCGGCGATGGCGAAGTTCCGGGATGATCCGAGCGCTTTGCCGACCTGTCTTATCGCCGATCATCGCTCGATGGGTGCGGCGGAACATTGAGCCCATCCAGGTGTTGCTTTGCATAGCAATACTAGGATCGACGATGACCGCGCAAAGTGCCGAACAAGACGACCACGACACGCTGATGAAAGTGAAGGCGGTTCCGGAGCTCATCGATCCAGACGCCGAGCCATTCGTGACCGAGGCCGTTCATGAACTCGTGGAGTCGCATATCCCCTTCCTCGTCGCGGGCACCTACGCCGTCTGCGCCTATACTGGTATCTCGCGCCGCACGAAGGATTTCGACATATTCTGCAAGGCAGGCGATTACGCCCGCATCCTGGGACATTTCAAATCAAGGGGTTACGCGGTCGAAGTCGAAGACGAGCGCTGGCTCGGAAAGGTGTTGAAGGGCAGCCATTTCTTCGACGTCATCTTTGCCTCCTCCAACGGAACAATGCCGGTCGGCGACGACTGGTTCGAGGATGCGCGCAAGGTCGAGATGTGCGGCCATACGGTCAGGATCGTCAGTCCGACCGAACTGGTCTGGTCGAAATGTTTCGTCCAGCTGCGCCACCGCTACGATGGCGCCGACGTCGCACATGTCATTCTGAAGGCGCATGACTCGATCGATTGGCGCAAACTGCTGGCTTATCTCGAAGTCCATTGGGAAGTCCTTCTCATCCATCTCCTCAATTTCAGGTGGATCTATCCGACCGAGCGCGACAAGATTCCGCGGTGGCTGCTGGACGAGCTTATGGACCGGCTCAAAGCGCAACAGGAACTGCCGCTGCCGCAAATGAAAATATGCCGCGGCCGGATGTATTCCCGCGTGGATTTCGAAATCGACGTAAAGGAATGGGGCTTTGCCGATGTCGGCGGCGAAGGCGAACTGCGAGGTGATTAGGAGAAAGCGATGGATGATCAGCGAAAGAGCGTGAGGATTGCGGCAGTGGCCGATCTCCACATGACGGAAGACGGCGCGAAATCCTACAAGGATCTGTTCGCGGAGATCTCTTCCGTCGCCGACGTCCTCGTCATCGCCGGCGATCTGACCGATCTCGGCAAGCCAAAGGAGGCCGAACTGCTTGCGAGCGATCTGCGCCATTGCACGGTACCGACCGTCGCGGTTCTCGGCAATCATGATCACGAGAGCGGCCAGGTCGAGGATGTCTGCCGGGTCCTGACGGATGCCGGAGTGAAGCTGCTGAACGGCCAGGCGGCCGAAGTCGCCGGCGTCGGCTTCGTCGGCGTCAAGGGGTTCGCCGGCGGCTTCGGTCGCCATATGCTCGGCTCGTTCGGCGAGGCGGCGATCAAGGCGATGGTGGCCGAAAGCGTGGAGGAGTCGATGCGCCTTGAAAACGCGATGCGCCAGGTCCGCTCCGATCGTTCCCTCGTCATCTTGCACTATGCGCCGATTGCCGAAACAGTGGCGGGCGAGCCCCTGGAAATCTATCCGTTCCTCGGATCTTCACGGCTGGCGGAAACCATCGACCGATTTCGGGTCGATGCCGTCGTGCACGGTCATGCCCATCGTGGATCCTACGAGGGCCGCACGCCGGGTGGCGCCCCCGTCTACAATGTCGCGGCCCATATCGAGAAGCCGACCGGAAAGCCCTATGCATTGCTTGAGCTCTGATCGTGGCGCTTCATCCGACTGCCGGGGCGCTAGCTTCGCTCGACGAATTTGTTGAAGCGGCTCGTCTTTCCGTCCTTGGTCTTGTCCTGGTAGAGAAAGGCAAGCCTGTTTTGGTCGAAAATCTTGAAGAATTCGTCCCAGTCGATCTCATCGAATTCTTCTTCCTTTTCGCCGAAATCGATGCGAAGAACGCCGCCTTTGCCCCCGGTTCGGATAGCCGCCGGCCTGCCGTCCCTTTCCTCCGCCCATTTGCGGATTTTTTTGTGATCCGTCGTCGTCTCAGAGCTGCTCATTGAAGCTTCCTTTCACATGATATTCACACCCCGCCAGAAGCCGCTACAGGAGCGGCTGTCTTTGCTTCCAGTCGCGATACGGTGCGAGCAATCGGCCGGGATAGCGCCGCTCGATTTCGCTTTCAGCCAGAGCGATGCGGGCGAGGATCTCTTCTGCTGCCTCGCCTTCGGCGGCCTCGCTCGCTTTTTCCAAGTCGTTCATGATCACGAACAATTCGTCGTCGGTCATCGCCTCAAGGCGGGAAACGAGATCTTTGACCGGTTCGCTGATAAGTGGATTGGTGGACACTGGCGCCTCTCTGCTGATGCCTGTCCAACTTCGCGCCCTAAACTAAGTTCCACCGACAGGCCGAGCAAAATGCGATCACCCCCTGCTCTTCCCGATAGGCCGCCGGGGAACCGTTGCTACTCTTCGAAATTTGCCAATTTGCCCTGCGCCGCCTGCCCTGCTCACGCGGCAGCTTCTGCTACCAATTGTTTTCCGCTGTTTTGGGATAAGCACCGCCACCTGGCCTGGGCGCCGTTCGGAGGTTCCTCACGCCGTGCATGGCGAACCAGCCAACAATGAGTTTCCCGAAAACCTGCTCAAGGCAGGAACTCCTAGCTCGCGCGTTCGTTTTCCGTTCTTATGCACGATCAGAAATTCGCCCGAGATGCAATCGACGACAGTGGAGCTGATCCATGGATATGGCGCGCCTCCGAGACCGCATGGTTGAATACCATCTGATGCGTCGCGGCATTCGCGATCGAAGCGTGACGAGAGCGATGCGCACGGTCCCGCGCGAAAAATTCGTCGCTCCGGGCTTCGAGGAATTCGCTTATGAGGATGCGCCGCTAGCGATCGGCGAGGGCCAGACAATTTCGCAGCCCTACATCGTGGCGCTGATGCTTGAAAAGGCAAATCTCGATGCGGGCGACAAAGTCCTCGAGGTCGGCACGGGCTCCGGCTACGCATCCGCGCTCATCAGCCGGATCGCAAGGCACGTCTATTCTATCGAGCGTCATGAAAGATTGGCGCTTCAGGCAAGGGAGCGGTTCGAACAGCTCGGATACCGCAACATCGACGTGCGGATAGGCGATGGCAGCAAGGGCTGGGCGAAAACCGCGCCCTTCGACGCCATTATCGTTTCTGCCGGCGCTCCCGAGGTTCCAGCCGCCTTAAAAGAACAGCTGGACCTCGGGGGGCGGCTCATCATCCCCGTCGGGCAAGATGACCAGCAGCGCCTGAAACGCATTACGCGCACGGGAGCCGCCACCTTCGAGGAAGAAGATCTCGGTGGGGTATTCTTCGTCCCCTTGATCGGCGAAGACGCCTGGACCGCCGCCCACCCGATGTATACGCCGGCAGTCCCGCCGTCGCACCCGGAAGAAACACCTGATGCAATCATCGCAGCCGCAGCGGAAGAATTTTCGTCGATCAACGACAAGAGCTTTGCTGCCCTTTTCGACCGGTTTGCCGAAAGCCGCATCGTTCTGCTCGGCGAATCCACCCACGGCACCTCTGAATTTTATGAGGCGCGGGCCGCAATCAGCCGCCATCTGGTCGAACATCACGGGTTCAACATGATCGCCGTCGAAGCGGATTGGCCCGATGCCGCCATGATCGACCGTTGGATCAACGGAAAAGCACCGACAGGCGGCCCGGCATTCAGCCGCTTTCCCGGATGGATGTGGCGAAACCGGGAATTCTCCCAGTTCGTCGGCTGGATGCATGACGAAAACGACCGCCGCAGGGCCTTGCAAAAGGATGCGATACGATTCTACGGCCTGGATCTCTACAACATGGCAGGATCGATCCGATCCGTGCTCGACTATCTCGAAGATGTCAGCCCGGAAACAGCCAGGGTCGCCAAGGAACGTTACGGTTGCCTCAGCCCCTGGCAAAGCCATCCAGCAACTTACGGCAGAGCCGTCCTCACCGATGCCTACCGGTCGTGCGAGGAGGCCGTGCTGAAACAATGCACGGAGCTTCTGGCGCGATCGCTGGATGACACGATTTCCGATGGCGACGATTTTCTGAACGCCGCCCAGTCAGCACGGCTGCTCGCAGCAGCCGAGCGATACTACCGCGTCATGTATTACGGCGGTTCTCAAGCCTGGAATCTTCGCGACACCTACATGGCCGATACCGTCGAACATCTCCTCGACTTTCACGGACGGGCGGCGAAAATCATCATATGGGCCCACAACTCGCACATTGGCGATGCCCGCTATACCGAGATGGCAGCTGCCCGCGACGAGCTGAACCTCGGCCAGCTGTGCCGCCAGCGTTTCGACGCAATGACCAGCCTCATAGGATTGGGAACCCATTCCGGCGAGGTGATTGCTGCAGACGATTGGGACGGAGAGGCCGAGAAGAAACGAATTCGACCGTCGCTCCCGCAAAGCTGCGAACGTTTATGTCACGATACCGGAAAGCCGCGATTTCTCCTTGATCTCAAAGGCAACGAGGAGCTGCATGCGAACCTGGTCGAACAGCGGCTCCAACGCTTCATCGGCGTCATCTATCGGCCGGAAACGGAACGGCTGAGCCATTACATGTCGACATCGCTGTCGCGCCAATATGATGCCTTCCTCTGGTTCGATGAAACCCGCGCACTTTCACCGCTCCTGCCGCAGGAAGGCGCTACGACCGATCAGGAAACCTTTCCTTTCGGCCTCTGAGGCGATCGTGCCAAAACTTCCGATCCTCGAGCTCAGCGGCAACTAACGGCACCACCGAAGGGCGGAAATCAGGCTGACCCGGTGGGGAACTCTCGGCCCGGCAAGAAGTTAGCGGATTATCAGGAGATCCCCCGCTCCGGAGCATCATCTCCAGATGGCCGAGGTGCTTAATAAGTGAACGGGAAGACCGCATAGTAAAAATGACGATCAAGCGGGCGGGAGGCAAGGATGATCGATCAGGAAACAAGAAGGATCCGCGCTTATCGGATTTGGGAAAGCGAGGGGCGCCCGGAAGGTCAGGATCTCGCGCATTGGTATCGGGCAGGCGACGAAGCGGTTGGTCCTGTGCCCGATCGCCGGGAATATATCAGCTATTCCCCCGGCACCGCGCCGGCAGGCTCGTTGATCATCAAACTCTACCGATCGAGCGACCAGATCCGGGGTTATGTTCGTACCGTCGCGGATACAAACCACGAGGACACGGTCTTTCCCGGCGAGGAAATGGAACCCGAGGCGGCATTCAAACTAGCAGAATCCCATAGAGCCGATAGCGGCAATCCCGTCTTTGTCGAACTCGTCGAAGACGTCGACTGGAACCCGTCCTGGGGCCGCCTGCGACCCTAGATTAGTCAAATCTGCAGCAACGCGCCCGATCCGTGAGAAGCGCCTCAGAAGGACAGGTCGAGCACCCTGCCCTCGAACAGACGGTCCCGGGAGCCTTCGAGGTGCGCCTTCATCAGCCTTTGCGCGTCGTCAGCCCGGCCATCGGCGATCGCCTTGTATATGGCATTATGCTCTTCGTAGACTTGTTCAAGACCCTGGCGCGGGCCGAGCAGCGAGAGGCCGTGGAGATGCATGCCGACCGCAATATGGGCCTTCAGCGCATCGATCGAGGCCGTGTAATAATGGTTGTTGGCAGCCTCCGTCACGGCGCGATGGAAGATGAAATCGGCGTCGGTGCGGTGAAGCTGATGGCTCGTCGCTTCGCGCAGGTCGGCAAGGGCGCTGGCGATCTTCTGGATTGCCTGCTCATTGCGGCGCTTGGCGGCGAAATAGGCGGCGGCCGGCTCAATCGTCAGGCGAAATTCGTAGCAGCGCTGGATATCGGCAATCGTCTTGACCGGCGAATAGGCAAGTTGGGTCGTCGGCGACCCATGCGCGCTGACGAAGGTTCCGGCTCCCTGGCGAGCATAGACGATGCCCTGATCGCGCAGGCGCGCGAGCGCATCGCGAACGATCGGCCGGGAGACACCCAGCATCGAGGCAAGCTCGTGTTCGCCGGGAAGGCGTGAATCCGGCGGGTAATTTCCGCCGCGAATCCGTTCGAGCAGCTGATCGAAAACGCGATCGACCAGCTTGACGGCCTTGCCGCGTTCGGGCTTGCCCGGCGGGCCGGCTTCCGCGTTCAAAGATTCGCCATTCGCTTCAACCACGTCATTCTCCCCGACGGTATCTTCCTAAAGCATGATGCCGAAAAGTGTGAGCGGTTTTCGGATCATGCTCCCACAACAGTATTTAGAACAGGGCGATTCAGCCTAAAATCGCCCTATGCCACCTGATTCCGAAGAACCAGTTTTAACAAACTATCGGGCTTGCCGAAGCCCCCCGACTTGACCGCGCATCGAAAATGCCGCCCGTCGGCGGCCGCGACCTCGAACCACGGAATGCCGGCCTCAATCTCACCCCTCGGCGCCAGCACCCTCACCCCAAGCGCCTGGAAAACGGCGAGTGCGGTATCGCCGCCGCCGACCATCAGCATATCGGGCCTGGTATCATCGATGAGCATTCTGACGCCTGCGGCAAAGCGGCGAGCGACGAGGGTCGCATCAGCCGTCAAGTCGCCAGTGCAGCGTAGCAGCACTGGCAGCGCCAGGCCCTCCCCGCACTCGATCTCGCCCATCGGCGCCTCCACCACCATACGCAAGGCACCTGAGGCTTCGAGCCGTTTCATCTGGGCGGCTGTGATCGGATCGCGCGACCCGAAGGCAAACAGCGTCCGCGGGCTCGCCTTGAATTCCGTCAGGGGTTGTCCCTCTTCGGCAAACCGGCGGGCAAGTGCCGCGCCGAGGCCGCGCGCGCCGACGGCAAGTGTCCTCAGCCAATCATGGCCGCCGGCAATCAAGTCGAGATCCGAATCGTCCTCGGCATCGGCAACGACGACATTGTCCCTGCGGCCCTCGAACAGGTCGGCGATCCGCAGCGGTCTGGCGATCCCGCGGCCGACGACGCAGCCGCGGTAAGTCACGCGTTCCTGGTCGGGAATGGCCGGCGCCACCAGAATCGTCTCCAGGCCGAGCGCTTCTGCAAGCGCCAGGCTTTCCGCCGCGACATTCCCCTTCAGCCGGGAGTCGATCTTCTTCATGACGACGGCGGGCTTCGCGCCATGAAAGGCCCGTATTGCTATCCGGACCCTTTCGGCGGCGTCACGCGCGCCGAGCGCGCGCGAGGCCGTGTTTATGACGATGACATCGCAGCCTCTCGCAATCGCTTCCTGCGCCGCCTCGACATCGACGGCAACCGCAACCGAAAGGCCGGCGGCGACGAAAGGCGTGCCGGTATCGAGCGCGCCGGTCAGATCGTCGGCAATGATGACGGCCTTCAGTGTCATGTCTGCCCCGGGTTGACGGCGTGGCAGGCAACGAGATGGCCGGGCCGGGCCTCCTTCCACACAGGAACGACTTTGCTGCAGACATCCATGGCGATCGGGCAGCGCGTGTGGAAACGACAGCCGGAAGGCGGGTTCAGCGGGCTCGGCACATCGCCCTGCAGGATCTGGTGCTGGCGGGCGCGCTCATGCTCGGGATCGGTTTCAGGAACAGCCGACAGCAGCGCCCTGGTATAGGGGTGCAGCGGATTGTCGAAGAGTTCCTCGCGGGTCGCGAGTTCGGCGAGTCGCCCGAGATACATGACGCCGACGCGCGTGCTGATGTGGCGCACGACCGCGAGATCATGGGCGATGAAGAGATAGGTCAGCCCATACTTCTCCTGCAGATCGAGCAGCAGGTTGATGATCTGCGCCTGGATCGACACGTCGAGCGCCGAGATCGCCTCGTCGCAGACGATGAATTTCGGCTGGCAGGCGAGCGCGCGGGCGATGACGACGCGCTGGCGCTGACCGCCGGAAAGCTCGTGCGGGTAACGCTGGGCAAAGCGTGTGGGAAGGCCGACATCGGTGAGCAGCATCGCCACCTTCTCCTTCAGCTCGGCCTTCGTGCAAAGCTTATGAAAGAGGATTGGCTCGCCGATCGCTTCGCCAACCGTCATGCGCGGGTTGAGCGTCGAGTACGGGTCCTGGAAGACGATCTGCAGGTCGCGGCGGAAAGGCCGCATCTGCTTCTCGTTGAGCGAAGCGAGGTCCTGGCCCTTGTAGACGACCCTGCCGCTGGTCGCCTTGTAGAGATTGAGGATGGTAAAACCGGTCGTCGACTTGCCGCAGCCGGATTCGCCGACGAGGCTCAGCGTCTCGCCTTCCATGATGTCAAGATCGACATTGTCGAGCGCATAGACGGTCGCCGAGCGTTCGCCGAAGGCGCCGAGCTTGACGTGAAAATGCTTGACCAGGTTTTCGACCTTGAGCAGCGGTTGAGCAGCCATCACGCGGCCTCCTGCATTCTCTGGACGACGAAACAGGCGGCGCGGTGTTTGCTGCTGCCGCTCAAAGGTTCGAGCCGCGGCACCTTCTCGTGACAGATCGTCTCGGCGAGTGGGCAGCGCGGCGCAAAGGGGCAGCCCTTCGGCCGGCGGCCCGGCTCCGGCGGCGTCCCGCCGATCGAGCTCAGCCGGCTTGCCGGCGGATCCGACAGTTTCGGGATCGAGGAGAGCAGGCCGCGCGTATAGGGATGGCTCGGGCGGGCGTAGAGCTCGTCGACCGGCGCGTCCTCCACGACCGTGCCGGCATAGAGCACGGCGACGCGATCGACGAGCCCGGCGATCAGCGCCAGATCGTGGGTGATCCAGACGACGGACATGCCGAGCTTGGCTCTGAGATCCTTCACCAGATCGACGATCTGGGCCTGGATCGTGACGTCGAGCGCAGTCGTAGGCTCGTCGGCGATCAGGAGCTTCGGATTGCAGGCCAGGCCGATCGCGATCATCACGCGCTGGCGCATGCCGCCGGAAAGCTCGTGCGGAAATGCCTGCAGGCGCTCTTCCGGGCCGGGAATACCGACGAGGCGCAGCAGCTCGACTGCGCGGGCGCGGGCTTGCGCCTTCTTCATGCCGCGGTGATAGATCAGCGGTTCGCAGATCTGGTCGCCGACGCGCATGACGGGATTGAGCGAGGTCATCGGATCCTGGAAGACGAAGCCGATATCGCCGCCACGCACCTTGCGCAGCTCGGCATTCGACATCGTCTGCAGGTCGCGGCCGTCAAAGCTCGCCGTACCTTTGGCGACTTTGATCTTGTTCGGCAGGAGCCGCATCAGGCTCAGCATGGTGAGGCTTTTGCCGCAGCCGGATTCGCCGACGACGCCGAGCGTCTCGCCTTTGTCGACATGCAGATCGATACCGTCGACGACGACGGCCGGACCGTTGCGGCCGTCGATCTCGACTGTAAGACCCCTGACATCGAGCAGGCGTTCCCTGTTTTGCGTGTCCATCATTTGCTGCCCCGCGGATTGAGCGCGTCGTTGAGGCCGTCGCCGAGGAAGCTGAAGGCAACCGAGGCAAGGCCGAGCACGGCCGCCGGAGCGGCAAGGAGATGCGGATAATGCTGCCAGACGCGAAGGCCGTCCGAGATCATGTTGCCCCAGCTCGGCGTCGGCGGATTGACCCCCACACCGAGGAAGCTGAAGGCACTTTCGAGAACCATCGCCGTGCCGAGGCCGGCGCTGACCGAGACGATCAAGGGGCCAAGCGCATTCGGCACGACATAGCGCTTGATGATGATCCAGTTCGACAGGCCGAGCGCCTGCGCCGCCGTAATATAGGGCCGGCTGCGAATCGACAGCACTTGGGCGCGCACGAGACGGGCATAGGGCGGCCAGGAGATAAGCGCCATCGAGCCGAAGACGAGAATGAAATCCACCCATATCGTCTGGCGGTAAAAGGGATTGAGGGTTTCGAGATAGCGCGCCTCCATCCAGCGGGTGATCGGCGATTTCAGCGAGGCATTGATGACGACGACCAGCAGAAGGTTGGGAACCGACATCGTCACGTCGGTCAGCCACATGATAGCGCGGTCGAAGGGATTGCCGAAGAACCCGGCCACTGCGCCGAGAGTCAGGCCGATCAGCACGGCGAAAAAAGTGACGATCACGGCAACCAGGAAGGCAGTTCGCGTGCCGAAGACCACGCGGCTGAAAACGTCGCGGCCGAGATCGTCGGTTCCGAAGAGATGGCTCATCGACGGTAGCGCGTTACGCGCGTTGAGGTCCTGGCTGAGATAATCATAGGGCGTGAGGTAAGGTCCGAAGATCGCCGTGAAAGCCAGGATCAGGACGACGACGAGGCCGAAGACGGCGAGCTTGTTGCGCCGCAGCCGATGCCAGGCGTCGCGCCACAGGCTGACCGGCGGCTCCTCGGCGGTTTCGGTGGTGGAAAGAGGGATTGCGGACATGGTCAGCGGCTCCTTCTTGAATCATTGGCGCGCGGGTCGAGCAGCGGATAGAGCACGTCCACCAGCAGGTTCGACACCATGACGAGGAATGATCCGATCAGCGTGATTGCGAGTATGACCGGATAATCGGAATTGATCAGCGCCTGCACCGTCAGCCGGCCAAGACCCGGCAGGCCGAAGACGAGTTCGACGAAGATCGCGCCGTTGACGATGGTGATCATGATGAGACCAAGCTGCGTGACGACGGGTGTGAGCACCGGCCGCAGGATATGGCGCAGCGCCACGACGATCTCGGGCACCCCTTTGGCGCGGGCGGTGCGGACGAAATCCTCCGACAGCACCTCGATGACGGCGGCTCGGGTCTGGCGCACGATCAGCGCGATCGGCTGGAAGGAAAGGACGAGCAGCGGCAGCAGAATGCGGACATCGAGGATGCCGCCCCAGCCATAGGGCACACTCGCGCCCGGCAGCAACACGATGAGGCCGACCATCAGAAGCGGACCGGCGACATAGGCCGGGATCGCCCAGAGTAAGAGCGCGGACCCCAGAATGGCATAGTCGATGCGCGAATTCTGGTTCAGCGCGGCGATCATGCCGAGCGGGATCGCGACGACGGCCGTCAGGATGATGGAACAGAGGGCAAGCTGGAAGGAGACGGGCGCAGCGGCCGAGACCATGGCCCAGACCGAGCGGCCGGAGGTCAGCGAATTGCCGAACTGGCCGTGCAGCAGGTTCCAGATGTAAAGTCCGAACTGGACGATGAAGGGTTTGTTGAGGCCGGCACTTTCGCGGATCGCCTCGATGCGCTGCGGATTATAGGCGACATCACCAGGCGCGCGCAGGAAGATCAGCTTGATCGGATCGCCGGCGCCATAGAAGGCCAGCGCGTAGACGGCCAGCATCACGATCAGAACCGACGGAATCCAGATGGCAAACCGGGTTAGCACGTAGCGCAGCAAGGCCACCTCCCACCTGTTACGATGCGTTCTCATCCTCGAATATCAGGCGGATCGCATCTCTTCTTCTTGAAATTTGCGCGAAGACCTTGCGGCCTTCGCGCGCTTACTGCCAGGAACGAACGTTCCGGATCAGCCGATGGAAATGTTCCAGGGCTCGACGATCTGCCAGTCGAGGTTCTTCTCCAGGCCCTTGACCTCCTTGGTGGCCCAGCGCGACATCGCCTGAGAATACCATGGGATGAAGGCCCAATCGTCGCGGAACGCCTTCTGGGCTTGCTGGGCGAGAGCGATACGCTGCGGATCATCCGCAGGCTTGGTCGTCGCTTCGGCCAGAGCGCTGTCGACCTTGTCGTTCTTGTATCCGCCGAGCTTGTTCTGGGCGTTCGAAGAGGTCGAGGCGATGGAACCCGCCAGATAAGAGACGGCATCGGGAACGCGGGTGCCGACGTCGTCGCGGAAGATCTGGACCGAATTCTGGTCCGGACCGGCATAGGAATCCTGCTGCGGCTTCATATCGACGGCCGTGATGCCGAGATTCTGGCGCCACTGCTCGGCGATGAACTGGGCGGCAGCCTGAATCGCCGGCCCCGAGATGCCGACAAACAGGATCTTCGGCAGGCGCTCCGGGCCGCCATAGCTCGATTCCGCAAGCAGCTTCTTTGCGCCTGCCGGATCATAGGGATAGGGCTCGAAACCGGAATTGTCGGCACCGGGAACCGAATTCAGGATCTGGTCGGCCTTCTTGTGCGGCCCGTCGGGATAGGAGGCCTTGAACAGGCCGTCGCGATCGACCGCCATGATCAGCGCCTGGCGGACCTTCGGATCGTCCATCGGCGCACGCGAAATGTTGAACCAGAAATGCTGGCTGGTCGGGATCAGCGGACCGGCCGAGAATTCCGGGCCGAGATCCTGGATGATGGTTGAGGTGATGAGTTCGGTATGGGCATTGAATTCGCCCGACTTGATCAGCGACGTCGCGCTGACATTGTCCTCGATCGAGGTGATGTCGATGCGCGCCAGCTTCGGCTTCGGCCCGAAGAAGTTCTCGTTCGGCTCGAAGGAGAGCTTGCCGGCGTCGATATCGATGCTCGTCAGCTTGAACGGGCCGGAGAAGACCGGCTGGCTGTCGGGCTTGTACCAGTCGATAATCTCCTCGCCGTCGCTGCCGCGCGACTGCGACGCCCTGGTGATCGGCGCGATGTGGTTTGCCAGCCGCATGAAGAAGATCGGATCGGCGGCAGCGAGCGTCACGACGACCGTTCCCTCGTCAGGGGTGGCAACGCCCGTGAGTTCGTTGCCGGAGCCGGCGGCGATTTCGGCATAGCCCTTGACCTTGCTCAGCACCTGGTCGGCGCGCTGACTCTTGGTGTTCGGCATCGAGGCAACTTCCCACGATCCCTTGACGTCGGCGGCAGTGATCCTGCTGCCGTCGGAGAAGACGGCCTTGGGATCGATCTTGAAGGTCCAGACGGTGTTGTCGGCCGATTCCCAGCTGGTGAAGACGTAAGGCTTGATATTGCCTTCGCTGTCGAAATACATCGGCGCGGCCCACCAGATCGAATTCCAGCGGAAAGTCCTGCCGCCGCCGCGCAGCGGCGACCAGTCCTGATCGAAGGCCGGATGCGCCACCTTAAGGACCTGGCCTTCATCTGCCAGCACGATGCGGGCATTCATCCCGAACACGGTGAGGCCGACGCCGGCCGCAAGACCGAGCTTCAGCGCGTTACGGCGCGATATATTGGTTTTATCCGATTGATCAAAAGACATGTGTTCCTCCCACGGTGAATTCGGCAGCGCTCTCCCTGCGCCCTGCCTGGCGCAGCACAATCCGTCCCATATCGTTCTCTCGTTATTGTAAATATGTCAATAAAAAATCGCAGTTTTGAGCCGTTGAAAATATTGAGTTAAAAATAACACAATAATTACAATCAGATAAATTTTTGCTCTCGCAATGGTCCATTTTGTCTTCTTGACAAAAGCGTCGTTATGGAAAAGTTCTTTGCATTCCATCGCCACAGACGAATGACAATTTTGTGCGGCCGGGCGGTTCAACAGGATCGGCACGACAGGGCCGCGCCCCAGGGAGGGCGGAATGAGCCATAGAATTACAGGCGTTTTCAGCGCGGCGGCAACGCCGCTGACAGCAGACAATACGCCGGATCTCGGCCTTTTTACCGATCATTGCCGACGGCTGCTGGACGAGGGCTGCCATGGCGTGGCCCTGCTCGGCACGACCGGTGAGGCCAACTCTTTCTCCGGAGCCGAACGCCGCGCCATTCTGGAGGCGGCGCTGAAGGCCGGCATTTCAGCCGATAAGCTGCTGCCGGGCACCGGTGTCGTCGCCATTCCCGAAACCGTGGAACTGACCCGGCACGCGCTATCGCTCGGCGTCACCAAAGTGGTGATGCTGCCGCCCTTCTACTACAAGGGCGTTTCCGATGACGGCTTGTTTGCCGCCTATTCGCAGGTGCTGGAAAAGGTCGCCGACACCCGCCTGCGGGTCATCCTCTATCATATTCCGCAGGTCTCCGGGGTGCCGCTCTCCATCCCGCTAATCGGGCGACTGATTGCGGCCTTCCCGGAAACGGTCGTCGGCATCAAGGAATCGGCCGGCGATTTCAACAATATGCAGGCGATCATCGCCGCCTATCCCGGCTTTTCGGTGCTGGCGGGGGCCGATCCGCTGCTGCTGCCACTCCTGAAGGCGGACGGCGCCGGCTGCATCACCGCCACCTCCAACCTTGTGGCGGATTCGCTGCGCACCGTCTACGACCACGTCCATGACGAGACGCGCGCCGCCGATGTCGAGGCGGCGCAGGCACGTATTAACGCCTATCGCACGCTTTCCAATTCCTACGTCCAGATCCCGACCATCAAGGCAATGATCGGGCTAAAAGCAGGCAATCCTGCCTGGAAGCGCACACGCGCGCCACTGATGCCGCTCAGCGATGCCGATTATGCCGCACTCGCCGAAAGCTACGCCAAGCTGCCTTGAGGAGTTCCGTCATGCGTTTTACCGGCCTGCCCCCGGAAGCCGTTCCGGCCCTGATGACCGGCATTATTGTCCCTCATCCCTCTGTCGAGGGCCGCGCCGAAGCGTATCTGCCCTCCCCCTGCATCCAGAACCACGCCGCAAATCTCGCCTTTCTGCCTGACGGCACGCTGAACTGCGTCTGGTTCGGCGGCACGATGGAGGGCATGGGCGATATTTCAATTTACATGTCGCGCCTGGCGCCCGGTTCCGAACGCTGGTCGGAGCCGGAAAAAATGAGCGACGACCCGCAGAAATCCGAGCAGAATCCATTGCTTTTCAATGCGCCTGACGGAAAGACATGGCTGCTCTACACCTCGCAAACGTCAGGCAATCAGGACGGTGCCATCGTCAAATGCCGGATTTCAAATGATGGCGGCAAGACCTTCGGTCCCGTCCGGATACTCTGCGACAGCCCCGGCACCTTCGTTCGCCAGCAGATCGTCGTCAACGGCTCCGGCGACTGGCTGCTGCCGGTCTTCCGCTGCGTCGGCCTGAACGGCCAGCGCTGGAGCGGCGATGCCGACACAGCTGCCGTGCTGATCTCGCGCGACGGCGGTGCGAGCTGGCAAATGCTCGATATTCCGGACAGTCTCGGCGCGGTGCACATGAACATCCTGCCGCTTGGCGGCGATGAGATGATCGCCTTCTACCGCAACCGTTTCGCCGAAAACATCCTGTCCAGCCGATCGACCGATGGCGGCGAGAGCTGGAGCGCGCCCGCGCCAATCGACCTGCCGAACAACAATTCCTCGATCCAGGCCACGATACTGAATAATGGAGCGATTGCAATGGTTTATAACCATGCGAATGCCGGAACGTCTGATGCCCGGCGCCAGTCCCTTTATGACGAAATCGAGGGCGGCGAGGCCGGAGAGACTGCCGTTGTCGCCGATAACAGCGCACGCAAGGCCGTCTGGGGCGTTCCGCGGGCGCCGCTCAGCCTGGCCATATCGCGGGATAGCGGCTGGAGCTTTCCTGATCGTGTCGATCTCGATACCGGCGACGGCTTCTGCCTCAGCAACAACTCGAAGGATTCGCTGAACCGCGAATTCTCCTATCCATCGGTCCTCCAGGGCCGCGACGGCGCGCTTCATATCGCTTATACCTATTACCGGCGCG
This sequence comes from Rhizobium lentis, assembly GCF_017352135.1. Lineage (NCBI taxonomy): Bacteria > Pseudomonadati > Pseudomonadota > Alphaproteobacteria > Hyphomicrobiales > Rhizobiaceae > Rhizobium > Rhizobium lentis. The sequence continues at coordinate 830,649 of NZ_CP071455.1, read as the reverse complement.
CCATCAAATATGTCCGCCTTGCCCCGCAGTCGCTGCCGTAAGCGAGGCCCGTCTAGAATTGTAAAACTGCATCTGATCACATGCGAAGAGATGCAGGGTATAGGCATTGCCCGTCGTGGGAACGATTGGTAATTGACAACAGCGTCGAGGTCTTCGCCACCCTCATCCTAGCGGATTTGCGTGGCGCCCGGGAATGCCACCGCGGTGCCATTTATTTGGCAACATGCTGATATATCATCATAATATCGGGATGATGATTGCGCTTCTCATCTAACCGGCCCCGATACCCCGCTGATAAAATTCCCGTTCGTGCGAGTGCCGACTTGACATTGAGCTTACAACTTTACATTAAAGAAGGCGACATCATTGCCGCAAGGTCTTGCAGGGAGGACTGGTTTCATGGCCAGCTTAGATTCGCCGATCACGATGGTTCGGCCGCATCTGATCGAATTCGGCATCGGCACTGCGGGAAAGCTCGGTAAATGGGCAGCCGAAAGGGGCTACCGGCGCACGCTCATCATCTCCGACGCCTTCAATGCCTCACGTATCGACCTCTTGGAGCTGAAGGGTGAGGTCACGGTCTTCTCCGAGGTGACGCCGGAACCGGATACGGCCAATCTCGAAAAGGTCCTGGCGGCGGCCAACTTCGCGGACGCCGAACTGATCGTCGGTTTCGGTGGCGGCAGCGCCATGGATCTCGCCAAGCTCGCCGCCGTGCTTGCCGGCTCGGCTCAGACCCTGCAGGAGGTCGTCGGCCCGCACAAGGTGCATGGGCCGCGCAAGGTGGGGCTCGCCCAGGTCCCGACGACATCGGGAACCGGCAGTGAGGCCGGCATCCGCGCGCTCGTCACCGATCCGGCGACGAAGGCAAAGCTTGCGGTGGAAAGCCTGCATATGCTCGCAGACATAGCCGTCATCGATCCGGCCCTGACCTTCAGCGTGCCGGCCCGCACCACCGCCGCCACCGGCGTCGATGCGATGGCCCATTGCGTCGAGGCCTTCACCAACCGCAAAGCCCATCCGATGGTCGACATCTATGCAATCGAGGGAACGCGGCTCGTCGGCAAATATCTCGCCCGCGCCGTCAAGGACGGTAATGACGCCGAGGCACGTTCCGGCCTCTCGCTCGCCTCGCTTTACGGCGGCTTTTGCCTCGGTCCGGTCAACACTGCCGGCGGCCACGCGCTCGCCTATCCCCTCGGCACGCGCTGGCATGTCGCGCATGGTGCCGCCAATGCATTGATCTTTCCGCATGTGCTTGCCTTCAACACGCCGGCTGCCCCGGAAAAGACGAAGGCGGTGATGGAAGCACTGAGCTTTAAACCCTCGGGGAATATCGCATCCGTCTTCGATGCGGCGTACGCTTTCTGTGCCGAGCTCGGCATCGAGATGAAGCTTTCCCGCCTCGGCGTGCCGGAAAGCGATCTCGACGCCATGGCCGACGACGCTTTTGCCATTCGCCGTCTGCTCGATAACAATCCGCGCGATCTCTCGCGAGCCGACATCCGCTCGATCTACGCAGCCGCTTTTTAGGCGGAAGAGTTTTTTGGAAGGGACCCGATCAATGAACAGGAATGCGAAAGTCGCCGTGACGCTTGGCGATCCGGCAGGCGTCGGCCCCGAAGTGATCGTCAAGGCCCTGGCAGCGCTTCCGGTCGAAGAGCGCCGCGATTTCGTCGTTGTTGGCAATATCGAAGCGCTGGAACGCGCCGAGCGCGTCACCGGTGCCGGGCTGCGCTTCGGTCCGGCCGATGCCGCCGGCAACGACAAGATCGCCGTCGATGAGGTCGCGCTCGGCGCGGCGCTCCCCGAAATCGGCAAGGTCAGCCCGGTTGCCGGCGATGCCTCGGTGCGTTACATCACCCGCGCCGTCGATCTCGCCCTGTCGGGTGAAGCCGATGTCATCGTCACCGCACCGATCAACAAGGAGGCGATGAACCTTGCCGGTCACCACCATGACGGCCATACCGGGCTCCTCGCGCATCTCACCGGCGCGAAGAGCTCTTTCATGCTGCTTGCCTCCGAGCGGCTGAACACCATCCACGTCTCCACGCATGTTTCGCTAAAGGGCGCCATCGAACGCGCCAAGACAGAGCGCGTACTGGCGACCATCGAAGCCGGCCACAGACATTTCCTCCGCCTCGGAAAGAAAGCGCGCATTGCCGTCGCCGGCCTCAATCCGCATTGCGGCGAAAATGGCCTGTTCGGCACCGAGGACGTGGAGTTTTTGGCTCCGGCCGTCGAGCAGGCGCGGGCCAAGGACATCGACGTCGCCGGCCCGATCTCGGCCGATACGGTGTTTGCCCGCGCCTACAACGGCGCCTTCGATCTCGTCATCGCCCAGTATCACGACCAGGGCCATATCCCGATCAAGCTCGTCGCATTCGAAACCGCGGTCAACGTCTCGCTCGGCCTGCCGATCGACCGCGTCTCGGTCGATCACGGCACCGCCTTCGACATTGCCGGCACCGGGAAGGCCAACCACGTCAACATGCTCTCCGCCATCGCCTATGCCCGGCTGATGGCTCGCTCGCCGCGGCGGGAGGTGTGATTGTCGAATCTGCAAGCCTATAATATGGGGAAGCGGCGATCGCAGTCCGGCGATCCAAGAGCGACGACGCTTGGCACTACCAACATGACGCTGCGTTTTTCCTGGCGGCATTTTTCGCCGAAAGCCTTGCTGACGGCGGCCGGCATGCTGTCCCGACCCGGCAGCGCGGGGCAGCGTTCGCTCGTGCCGGGGCTTCAGCTTTGCCCCTGATGCAGCCGGCGGAAAATCCGCTCGATCTGGGCAACAACGGCAAAAAAGACGATGCCGGTGAGAGAAGCGAGCACGACGGCGGCAAAGAGCCTTTCCGCCTGATAGTTGAACGTCGACTGGATGATGACAGCGCCCAGCCCCTGGTTCGAGCCGATCCACTCCCCGACGATCGCGCCGATCACACAGGTGGTTGCAGAAATGCGCAGCGACGCAAACAGCAAGGGGGCGGACCGTGGTGCGCGCAGGCGCCAGAACGTTTCCCACCCACTTGCCGAAAGCACATGCATCAGCTCAAGCTCGCTTAAAGTCGCCAGATTGAGGCCCCGGGCGGTATTCACCAGGGTTGGGAAGAAGCAGATGAGAGCGGCGATGATGACCTTCGGGAGCATGCCGAGACCGAAGATGAGAATGATGATCGGCGCGAGCGCCAGCACCGGAATCGTGTTGAAGAGTAGGACAACGGGAAAATAGGCGGCCTGGAACCGCGGATTATAGACAAAGGCAACCGCCAGTATCACGGCGAGACTATTGCCCAGGAGGAATCCGAGGCCCGCCTCGCCCCATGTCGGGACGGCGTTCGACAGCAGGAAGCGCCATTCGATGCCAAGCGTACGCATGATTGCCAGCGGCGTGGGAACGATATAACTGGGAACACCGAGTGCGGGCACCAGCCACTGCCAGGCGAGGAGCAGGGAAAGGGCGCCGATAACCGGAAGGCTGAGCGCCTCTGTGAGCGACAACGGACGGTGCGTCATGCAGCCGCACTCCCCTCCTGGAGCAATCCTCGCAGATGGGCGGCGGTCTCCTGGACATCGAGGCTTTCGCGCCGACAGAGGCCGCGCTCGTCTTTCAGCGGTTTTAGGTCGATCAGCGCCTGGACGCGGCCCGGATTCGCGGCCAGGACCAGCACGCGTCCGCCGAGATAGATCGCCTCGACGACGCTGTGGGTTACGAACAGGATGGTCGTGCCGGTCCGGCGCCAGACGTCCAGAAGCTCATCGTTCAGTCGTTCGCGGGTGATTTCGTCGAGCGCACCGAAAGGCTCGTCCATGAGCAGGATATCCGGCTCGCATTGAAGCGCGCGCGCTATGGCGACGCGCTGGCGTTGCCCGCCGGACAATTGATGGGGATAGCGGTCGGCCAGATGCGACAGGCCGACCAGGTCGATCCAATGCTCGGGCCGCGGATCGACCGATCGCGAGATGCTCTTCTTCCCCACCTGCAGCGGCAGCGCGACATTCTCCCTCACGGTCCGCCAGGGTAACAACGTTGCGTCCTGAAAGACGAAGGCGACCTCGCGCCGCCGGCGCGCCTCCGAGGCAGTCCTGCCGAGTACCGACAACCGCCCGTCAAGGGGCGGAAGAAGGTCTGCCACCGCACGCAAGAAGGTCGACTTGCCGCAACCGGAAGGGCCGAGAATGGTCAGAAACTCGCCCCTGCCGACGCTGAGGTCGACGCCGGACAGAATGCGGGTCGTCTCGACAGCGCCGGCATAACCGATAGCCAGATTCTTGGTTTCGATGGCCACTGCTTCAGGCAAATCCGCTCTCACGCAATCTTTGGGCGGTCAGCCGCCGTCATATCCAATATCTCAGTCGTGTAGCAATCCTCCAGCTTCGGCGCGCCGCTCTTGAACTGGCCGATCTTGTCGTAGACGGAAATCTGCTCGGCGAGAGCGGCTGGATCGAAGCTGCCCCAGCCGTCCCTGCCGGTCTCTGCGTTGAAGCTCAGCGACAATATGCGCGGCACCGTCTTCAGTTCCACGGCAAGATCCAGCTGCGGATAGGCCTCCACAACCAATTTCACCGCCTCTTCGGGATGTTCATGCGTCCAGGCCCAACCCTTGGCGACGGCACGCAGCACACTTGCCAGCGTCTCGGCATGGCCGGTCACGGCATCGTCGGTGGCGAAATAGACATTGGCATAGGATGGCAGGCCCGTGTCCTTCATCATCAGGTCGATGCGGTCGGGGCCGATGACGGAAAGGGCCTGCGTGTTGGTGATCCATCCGGTGACCGCATCGACCTGGCCGGTCGTCAACGGCGTCATGTCGAAACCGATATTGGAAATGGCCAGGCTCGAGGGATCGATATTGTTCTTGAGCAGAATGGCATCGAGCACGTAACGCGCCGTCGGCTGGATGCCGATACGCTTGCCGACCATATCCTTGACGGTGCGGACCGGCGCCTTGGGCAGCGAATAGAAGGCAAAAGGCGCCATGCGGAAACCGCAGGCGAAGATCTTGATCGGCACGCCGGATGACCGGGCAAGAAGAAGCTGTGCCGAATCCGAGAATTGACCGAGCTTCGCATCACCCGTGATCACAGGCGGCACCGTTGCCGAATTCGGACCGCCAGGGGAGAACTCGACGTCGAGACCCTCGGCCTCAAACAGGCCTTGCTTGGCGGCAACGATATCGCCGATCTGTCCGTTGCTCATCAACCAATCGTATTTGATGACGACTTTGGATGCGGCGGCGCTCGAATGACGCGGTACGAACACGCTGATCCCCGCCGTCGCCGCGGCAAGAGCAAAGGCTCCTCCCTTCAGGACGCTACGTCTGCCGACCGTGATCTGTTTGTCATCTCCGTTCATTTGCTTGCCTTCCCCTTGTTGGTTTGCCGGACGGCTGGCTCGGCCGCTTATGCTCGTTATCGCTGGTCGATGTCGCCGATCGGGCCGCCTTCTGACCACGCATAGATCTCCCAGAGATTGTCGTCGGGGTCGGCGAAATAGCAGCATCGCGCATTCCAGACGTAATTCTGCGGCGGCGCGTGGAAGAGCACGCCGGCAGCCTTCAGCTCCGCATAGGCAGCATCGACCTGCTCTGGCGAGGCAAGCTCGATGGCCGCGCAGGCCTTGTGCACGCCCGGAGGAGCCCGGCGGCTTGAGACACCGGTATTCTCGGCGATATGGGCGATCTCCCAGAGCGCCAGCGTCACGCCCGCCCCTCTGAAATCGGCAAAGCCTGGAGCGCGGCGGCGCGGCCTGAAGCCAAGCCGCTCGACATAGAAGGCAGACGCTCTTTCGATATCCTCAACCAGAAAACAGATGTCGGTAATCGGATTGGTTTGGGCAAAAGCGGTCATACAGGCCTCCTGATGGGAAAAGCCTCGCAGACCACAGCCTCAAGAGATTTCAAATTCGTGCGGTTATCTTTCGCAAAATTGCTGATTCACCGTAGGGGGAGACGGCCGGTTCAAAGACGGACCGAACGCTGGTATTCCTTCGGTGTCGCCCCCATCAGGCGGCGAAAGACGCTGGAGAAATGCGCCTGGCTGGAAAAGCCTGTAGCGTAAGCGATGCTTGCGAGCGTCTCCTTGCCATCGGCGAGATAAAGTCGCGCCCGCTCGATCCTGCGTTCGAGGACGAAGCGATGCGGCGCCAAGCCCGCCGCCCGTTTGAATTCCCGGCTGAAATGAAACGGGCTCATGTGGGCCACACCCGCCAGTTCCTCCACACTCAAATCGGATTTGCCAAGCAGGTTCTCGATGTAATCGATCACGCGCCGGAAATTCTCCGACGTCAGCGGACGATCGCCGGCCTCAGGTCTGGCGCCCAGCAGTTTTACAACGCAACAGGCGAGCGCCATTCCCAGATGCTGCATCAAAAGCAGGTCGTCGCGCCCGGTCTTCTCGACGGCAAAAGCAAGAGAAAGCGCAACCTGCAGCGTTGTCGGATCAGTCGTCGCGCTTAGTGCATCACTATCCCAATGCTCCGGCTCGAAGCGAGTGTCCCCGAGGCTGCTGTAGAGCGCAGGTGACTGGAAAATCGAGATATAATCCGCCGCATCGCCCTCGACTTCAAGAACCGTGGCAGCCGGTTGAAATCCCAGGGTGAACGGCGGCCTCTCAACTCTGCGGAACGCCCCGCTTCCAAGCCGATAGGCATATTTGCCGTGCGCCGTGCGGTTGATCGAAATCCTATGAAGCGAGCCTTTCGAAATCATCTGCCCCGCAGCGCTGCGATAGGTCTCGACGATCATGTCGCGTTGAACGAAGGCCTTGTAGCCTCCAAGGGATGGCCGGCTTATTGAGAAAATCTGCGGGTCGATATCTGGCATCGTTTCATTCTCCCTGGCAGGGAAGAGGCAAATTGCGCGCCAAACGGAAGCCAAGCTCGCGCTTGATATCAACGTCGTGGGATAAAACCCGACGGTGCCCATTTAAATCGTGATTTTATCACAGCTGTCATGTCACGTGGCGCCACGGCCTAGCCGGCATTCATCCTCGGCAAATTTGGTAGCGTGCGCAAGAATTATGCAACACATGTTTCTTTCTGATCGGTGACTGCAGACTTATCGCTCCCAACAGCGCGCGGCATCTGAAATCATTCCCGGCCACGGCAAACCGCGGCCAGGAACGCGCTTTTGCTCCGTCCACTCTTTTCCCCGGAGATGGTCTTTTTGGAAATTCGTTTCTCTCCATTCCTGTTAGTACACTTAATTTATAGACATAGATCAATATGGAGAGTGGCAATGACCATTGAAAAATTCGGAAGCGGTCTCGGAAGGCGAGACCTGTTGAAACTGTCCGCCGCGGCCGGGGCTGCCGTCGCCGGTGCGTCGCTGATCGGGCAGAAGCCGGTATTGGCTGCCGACGGCGAATTGTCGCTGAAGGGCAAGCGCATCGCCATCAGCGCAACCGGCACCGATCACTTCTTCGACCTGCAGGCCTATAATGCCCAGATCGAAGAGGTAAAGCGCCTCGGCGGCGAGCCGATCGCCGTAGATGCCGGGCGCAACGACGGCAAGCTGGTTTCGCAGCTGCAGACGCTGATCGCCCAGAAGCCGGATGCGATCGTGCAGATCCTCGGCACGCTCAGCGTCATTGATCCGTGGCTGAAGAAGGCGCGCGATGCGGGAATCCCGGTTCTGACCGTCGACGTCGGCTCGACCAACTCGATCAACAACACCACCTCCGACAATTGGGGCATCGGCAAGGACTTGGCGCTGCAGCTCGTCTCCGATATCGGCGGCGAAGGCAATATAATCGTCTTCAACGGCTTCTATGGCGTGACCCCCTGCGCGATCCGCTACGACCAGTTGGTCAACGTCGTCAAATATTTCCCGAAGGTAAAGATTCTCCAGCCGGAACTGCGCGACGTCATCCCGAACACGGTACAGGACGCTTTCACCCAGATCACGGCGATCCTCAACAAATATCCGGAAAAGGGATCAATCAAGGCAATCTGGTCGGCCTGGGACATCCCGCAGCTCGGCGCGACCCAGGCGCTGACGGCAGCAGGGCGGACCGAAATCCGCACTTATGGCGTCGATGGCAGCCCCGAAGTGCTACAGCTCATCGCCGATCCGAATTCGCCTGCCGGCGCCGATGTCGCACAGCAGCCGGCAGAAATCGGCCGCACAGCCATCCGCAACGTCGCCAAGCTGCTCGCCGGCCAGACGCTGCCGCGCGAGACCTATGTTCCGGCGCTCCTCGCCAACAAGACCAATGTCGGCGAAGTCACCAAGAAACTAGGCATCGGCTGACAAGACTCCAGAGCGATCCGGCCACACCGGATCGCTCGGAATCTGCCCGGAGAAATCGACATGACGGCCATTTCGTTGAAGCAGCCGGTAACGGTAGGCAACGACATCCTCCGCTTCGAAGGCATCGTCAAGCATTTCGGCGGCGCGCAGGCGCTTGCCGGTGCGTCGCTGCTCGTCAGGCGCGGCACCATCCACGGTCTCGTCGGCCAGAACGGCGCCGGCAAGTCGACGCTGATCAAGCTGCTGGCCGGTCTTCACCAGCCGGATGGCGGTCTGATCGAGATCGAAGGGAAAGCTTTCGACAGGCTGACGCCGCATCTTGCCGAAGAACTCGGCATCCACTTCATTCACCAGGACAGGCTGCTGGTGCCGACCTTCACCGTCGGCGAAGCGCTGTTCCTCGGCCGCGAACCGTGCATAGTTGGCACGCCGTTCCTGGACCGGCGGCGGATGCAGCGCCGTGCTTCCGAGATACTCAACGACTATTTCGGCGTCCGCCTGCCGAACACTGCCCTGATCGGCGAATTGTCGACCGCCGAAAAGCAGATCGTGCAGATCACCCGTGCGTTGCTCAATCAGCCGAAGGTACTCGTCTTCGACGAGCCGACGGCGGCACTGGTGCGCCGCGAGGCCGATATCCTTTTCCGGCTGATCCGCCGCCTGCGCGATGAAGGCGTGACCATCATCTATATCTCGCACTACCTGAACGAAATCGAGGAACTTTGCGACCACGTCACTGTGCTGCGCAACGGTCTTGATGTCGCTTCCGTACCGATCGGCGAGACTTCATCCGCAGCGATCGCCCGGCTGATGGTCGAGCGGGATATCAAGGAGATGTTTCCGAAGCCTGAGGTTACGTTCGGTGCAGAGATCCTCAAGGTCGAGCAGCTGTCGGCGCCGGGAAAATACAGCGACATCAGCTTCTCGCTTCGCCGCGGCGAGGTGCTCGGGCTCACCGGCCTGCTCGGCTCCGGCGCAAAGGAACTGGTTCGTGCTCTCTTCGGTCTTGAGTTACCATCTTCCGGCCAGATTGAAATCAACGGCAAACCGGCCCGATTTGCCAATCCGACGCAGGCTGCCGGCCACGAGATCGCGCTTGTGCCGGAGGATCGGCGCCGCCATGGCATTGCGCTCGATCTCAGTGTTGCGGAAAATGCCAGCCTTTCCAGCCTCGGCCGCTTCACGCGCTTCGGCTTTCTCGACCGCAAGCGCGAGCAGCGCGAGATCGATGCCCTGATCACGCGGCTGCAGGTGAAAGCCAGCGGGCGCAATGCCCTATTGCGCACGCTCTCGGGCGGCAACCAGCAGAAGGTGGCGATCGCCAAATGGCTGAGCCGACACTCCGAAGTCTATCTCCTCGACGAACCGACGGTCGGCGTCGATATTGGCTCCAAGGTCGAGATATACACGCTGATCGGCGAGCTTGCGGCGCGAGGCGCCGGCGTGATCGTGCTGTCTTCGGATCTGCCCGAACTCATCGGCATCACTGATCGTATCCTCGTACTCTTCCGCGGTCGTGTGGTGCGGGAATTCATCTCGTCGGAGACCACGGCGGATGCGGTGCTGGCGGAATCGACCGGATCGTCGGAGGGACAGCGCCATGTCGGCTGAAGTGGAATTCGCACCTGCCGGCTTATCGGCAATAGAACCGCCTCTGCGGCCGACCGGCACCATCGCGGCTGCGGCGCTGCGCTTCGGATCATTGATCGCTTTTGCAGCCATTCTCATCGTCTTCTCGCTCACAGCCCCTTATTTCCTCAGTGTCGGCAATATCGGCAATGTGCTTGGTCAATCCGCGATTTCAGGCGTGCTCGCCATCGGGCTGACGGTTGTTTTGATTGCCGGTGGCTCCAATGTCGTCACCGGCGGCATCGATCTCTCGCTCGCGGCCAATATGGGTCTCAGCGCCGCCGTCTACGCCACCTTGACCCAACTCGGCTACGGCGACGCGGCAGCGATCTCGGCGGCAATTGGGACAGGGGCGCTGATCGGCACCGTCAATGCCATTGCCGTCGTCTATGCCGGCATCGTGCCGTTGCTTGCTACACTTGCCGTGATGAACGTCGTCGCCGGCCTCGAACTGGTGCTGACCCAGAATACCGTGCTGCCGGCCTCAACGCCCTTCCTCTCGGCGCTTTCGGCGTCCGGTCCCTCAGGCCTGCCCGTTCTTGCCTACGTGCTTCTCGGTTTCACGGCACTTGCAACGGCTATCGTCCAATACACGCCGGTTGGCCTGCGCCTTTATGCCGTCGGCGAGTTCCCCGATGCTGCGCGCGCCGCCGGCCTGCCGCTTCGCCGGCTACTATCAAGCGCATTCGTCGCCAGCGGCGTGTCCGGCGGAATCGCCGGTATCTTGAGCGTCTCTTATCTGAGCGGCAGCACGACCGGCTCCGGGGAGATGCTGTTGCCCGTCGTCGTCACCGCTCTGCTCGGCTCGGTTTTTTCGCGCCGGCTGGTTCCCACGATCACCGGCACTTTCCTCTCGGCCCTGCTGGTCGGTTTCCTCACAAATGGCTTCCAGCTGCTCAACATTTCGAGCACGCTGGTCAGTGGCGTCCAGGGCGCGCTCATTCTCATCGTGGTCTCAGCGACCACCCTGTTGCGCCGGCAGGAGGCTTGATCATGTCGCTGCTGACTTCAACATCAGCCTTCACCGACTTGCCGCGGCTCATCGCTGCCGGCGTGGTGCGTTACGGGCTCATTCTGGCGCTCGTGGCGGTGTCCGCCATCTTCTCCGCGGCAACGCCGACATTTCTGACGCTCGCCAACCTTCAGAGCATCCTGGTCAACAATTTTACGCTGCTTGCCATCGTATCCATCGCCATGACCTTCGCCGTCTCCTCGGGCGGCATCGATCTCTCTGTGGGAACGGCAATGGATTTTGCCAGTTTCGCCTTCGTCTCCCTCGTGCTGGCGGGTCAGCCGGTGGCGATTGCGGCCCTTGCCGGACTGGCGGCAGGAGCACTCGTCGGTGCCTTCAACGCGCTTCTGATCTCAGGGATCGGCGTCTCTCCCTTCCTTGCAACGCTCGGCACGCTGTTCATCGGCCGAAGCGTGCAGCAATTGTTGACCAATGGCGGCAATCCTGTCTACCTGCCGCCGAGCGGCGTGCCGGAAGCCTTTCGTTTTCTCGGCCACGGCACGATCGCCGGCCTTGCGGTGCCGCTTGCGGCCGCAATCCTCATCATAGCTGCCGCAGCGGTCGTCTTTGCCCGCACGCGGTTCGGCCGCGTCATCCTCTCGATCGGCATCCAGCCGGCGGTCGTGCGCTATTCCGGCATCGGAACATCGACCCATATCGCCGCAACCTTCGTCATCGTCGGCTTGATCGCAGCCGTCGCCGGGCTGATCCTGACGGCGACCGTCACCGTGTACATCCCCTCCTCCGGCAATGCCTTCCTGCTGAACGCCATTGGCGCCACCTTCATCGGCACGACGCTCAGCCCGTTCGGGCGGCCGAACGTCGGCGGCACCGTGCTTGGCGTGCTGCTGCTCAGCATCGTCGCCAACGGGCTGCTGTTGACCGATCTGAATTTCTATTGGCAGCAGGTTGGCACGGGCACGCTGATCTTCGCCGTGCTCGCCCTGAGCTTCATCAACAGGAAAGCAGCCGGCCACGCGTGAGAGCTGCCGCATCGCAAAACAGGTCAGCCCGCCGAGGTTTCCGAGATCATCCGCGATACGGCGTTTTTCCAGCCGATGATCTTGCCCTGCCGCTCGGTCTCTTCCATCGAAGGGCTGAAGCGGCGGTCGCAGGCCCAAGCCTCGGCAAACTCGCGCTTGTCGGGCCAGATGCCGGCTTTCGAGCCGGCGAGCCAGGCGGCCCCCAGCGCCGTCGTCTCGCGGATCGCCGAGCGATCGACGGGATTTCCCGTGATGTCTGCCAGGCACTGCATCGTCCAATCCGACGCTGCCATGCCGCCATCGACGCGCAATACGGTTCCTAGCTGGTTGGCCCCCCAGTCCTTCTTCATCGCGACGAGCAGGTCGAGCGTCTGGTAGGCGACGGATTCGAGCACGGCGCGGGCAAATTCCGCGGGGCCGCTGTTTCGCGTCAGGCCGAAGATCGCGCCGCGCGCAGCCGGATCCCAATAGGGCGCGCCGAGCCCGGTGAAAGCCGGAACGATATAGACCTGCTGTCCGGGATCCGCCTTGGTCGCAAGACCCCCGGCCTCGGAAGCATGATTGATGATGCCAAGGCCGTCGCGCAGCCATTGCACAGCCGCACCCGCTATGAAAATCGAGCCTTCGAGCGCGTAAGTGGTCTCGCCATCAAGCCGGCAGGCGATCGTCGTCAACATTCGGTTCGACGAGGAAACGCGATCCCGTCCGGTGTTCAGGAGGGCGAAGCAGCCCGTGCCATAGGTGGATTTCATCATACCGGGCTCGAAGCAGGCATTGCCCACGGCCGCGGCCTGCTGGTCGCCGGCGACGCCAAGGATCGGAAGCGCGGCGCCGAACAGCGCCTCGTCGACCCGGCCGAAATCATCGGCGCATTCCCTGACCTCGGGAAGCATGGCTGAGGGAATACCGAGAATGCCGAGAAGCTCCTCGTCCCATGCGCCATCGTCGATATTGTAGAGCAGCGTTCGCGACGCATTGGTCGCGTCGGTGGCATGCACTCGACCATCCGTCAGCTTATAGATCAGCCAACTGTCGATGGTGCCGAAGCAGACCTCGCCAGCCTCGGCCTTCTCGCGCAGGCCATCGACATTGTCGAGCAGCCAGCGCAGCTTCGTGCCGGAAAAATAAGGATCGAGCAGCAGGCCGGTCTTGGCGCTGAACAGTTTTTCGTATCCATCAGCCTTCAGGCTATCGCACATTTCGGCCGTGCGCCTGTCCTGCCAGACGATCGCGCGGTGAAGCGGCGTACTGGACTTGCGGTCCCAGACGACTGCGGTTTCGCGCTGATTGGTGATGCCGATCGCGGCGATCGCGTCGGCGTCCAAGCCGGCATCGGCGATTGCCCCGCGCACTGTATCGACAACGGACTGCCAGATTTCGGCGGCGTCGTGCTCGACCCAGCCGGGCTGCGGATAATATTGGGTGATCTCCGCCTGGGCCGAGCCGGCCATTTTCATGTCGCCATCGAAGACGATGGCGCGCGAAGACGTCGTGCCCTGATCGATCGAAAGAATATAGCCGCTCATATCCGTCTCCAGCTCACGCGAAACCGCTCCGCCTGCCGGGAGCGGCAGGACGCGGACGTCTCATGAGAAAGATTGTGGGGTGCCACCGGCTTGCTACCGGTGGCAGGAAGTTGTGGCCGGAGGCCTCGTCGCCTCCGGCCGGGTCCGCCTTACTTCTGCCAGCTCTTGACGAGTTCGTCGTAGTTGACAGTGATCGGCTTGTCCTTCTCGTTCTCGATCTTCAGCTGCGGTGCAAGGTTGCCCTTCGCGACGGCATCCTTGTTCCAATATTCAAGATCGTGCTCTTCGGCGAGCTTCGGCCCGATATCGCCCTGGACCTTGGCGCGTTCGAGGCGCTGCAGCACCTTTTCCTGTTCGGCGCAAAGCGAGTCCATCGCTTCCTGCGCCGTCTTGGCGCCGGAGGACGCGTCACCGATCGCCTGCCACCAGAGCTGTGCGAGCTTCGGATAGTCAGGAACGTTCGTACCGGTCGGCGACCACTGCAGGCGAGCCGGCGAACGGTAGAATTCGATCAGGCCGCCGAGCTTCGGTGCGCGGTCGGTGAAGGACTTGTGATCAAGCGTCGACTGGCGGATGAAGGTCAGGCCCATGTGGCTCTTCTTCACGTCGACAGTCTTGGAGGTGACGAACTGGGCATAAAGCCAAGCCGCCTTGGCGCGGTCATCGGGCGTGGACTTCATCAGCGTCCAGGAGCCTGCGTCCTGATAGCCGAGCTTCATGCCGTCCTTCCAGTAGACGCCATGCGGGCTCGGTGCGAAACGCCATTTCGGCGTGCCGTCGGCATTAACGACCGGCAGGCCTTCCTTGACGAAATCGGCGGTGAAGGCCGTGTAGGTGAACATCTGCTGAGCGACTTCACCCTGCGAGGGGACCGGGCCGGATTCGGAGAAGGTCATGCCCTGAGCGGCAGCCGGTGCATAGGCCTTCATCCAGTCCAGATATTTCTGGATGGAGTAGACCGCTGCCGGGCCGTTGGTGTCGCCACCGCGCGCTACGCACGAACCGACAGGACGGGAGTTCTCGTCAACCTTGATGCCCCATTCGTCGACCGGTTTGCCGTTCGGAATGCCTTTGTCGCCGTTGCCGGCCATCGACAGCCACGCATCGGTGAAGCGCCAGCCGAGCGACGGGTCCTTCTTGCCGTAGTCCATGTGACCATAGACCTTCTTGCCGTCGATCTCGCGGCCGGTGAAGAACTCGGCAATATCCTCATAGGCCGACCAGTTGACCGGCACGCCGAGGTCGTAGCCGTACTTCGCCTTGAAGTCCGCCTTGTTCTTCTCGTCGTTGAACCAGTCGTAGCGGAACCAGTAGAGGTTCGCGAACTGCTGATCCGGCAGCTGGTAGAGCTTGCCGTCAGGCGCCGTGGTGAAGGACTTGCCGATGAAGTCGTCTATGTCGAGGCCGGGATTGGTGACATCCTTGCCTTCGTTGGCCATCCAGTCGGTCAGCGAGCGGGCCTGCTGGTAGCGCCAATGGGTGCCGATCAGGTCCGAGTCGTTGATATAGGCGTCATAGATGTTTTCGCCCGACTGCATCTGCGTCTGCAGCTTTTCGACCACATCGCCTTCGCCGATCAGGTCATGGGTGATCTTGATGCCGGTGATCGCGGTGAAGGCCGGAGCCAGCACCTTCGATTCATATTCATGTGTGGTGATCGTTTCGGAAACGACCTTGATGTCCATGCCGGCGAAGGGCTTCGCAGCATCGACGAACCACTGCATTTCCTTTTCCTGGTCGGCGCGGGAAAGCGTCGAGAGATCCTTGACTTCCTTGTCGAGGAAGGTCTTTGCCTCGTCCATCCCGGCATAGGCCGTTGCAGTCATCGCCAGCAGCAGACCTGCTGTCGTCGTCAATAAGTGCCGTCGCATAATATCCTCCCAGGGTTTGCGATTGCAGTTACGTCTCAGGCGGCCAGTACCCCCGGCCATCTGTCTTCTCCTTGCCGTCACACGTAGCGGAACACGCCGATGGCGTAGACCACGGAGGCGGCAAGAGCCCACCACAGGTTGGGCCCGACGAGCCCAAGCCATGCAAGATGAATGAAAGCGCTGCCCAGCAGCGAAATGAAGAGCCGGTCGCCGCGCGTCGTCTCGAAACGCAGCACGCCCGTGCGCGGCGATCCGCCCGGCGAAAAAAACTCCCAGACGCTCATGGTGATGAGAAGCGCCAGGATCGTCAGGAAGAACAGCGTCGTCGGCAGCGTCCAGGCCATCCAGGAAAAGTTCATGACCGTATTCCTCCTCAGACGCGGCCCAGGGCAAAGCCCTTGGCGATGTAATTGCGAACGAAATAGATGACGAGCGCGCCGGGAATGATAGTCAGCACGCCGGCTGCCGCCAGTACGCCCCAGTCCATGCCGGCTGCCGAAACCGTACGTGTCATGATCGCCGAGATCGGCTTTGCCGCGGTGGTCGTCAACGTGCGAGCAAGCAGCAATTCGACCCACGAGAACATGAAGCAGAAGAAGGCGGCGACACCGATGCCGCTTGCGATGAGCGGCATGAAGATCTTCACGAAGAAGCGAGGGAATGAGTAGCCGTCGATATAGGCGGTCTCGTCGATTTCCTTCGGCACGCCGGACATGAAGCCTTCGAGGATCCAGACCGCCAGCGGCACGTTGAACAGGCAATGGGCCAGCGCCACCGCGATATGGGTATCGATCAGGCCGAAGGCGGAATAGAGCTGGAAGAAGGGGAGCGCGAAGACGGCCGGCGGCGCCATCCGGTTGGTGAGCAGCCAGAAGAACAGGTGCTTGTCGCCGAGGAAGCGGTAGCGCGAAAAAGCGTAGGCGGCCGGCAGCGCTGCAAGCACCGAAATGACCGTGTTCATCACCACGTAAATGATCGAGTTGATGTAACCGCTATACCAGGACGGATCGGTGAAGATGACGGCGTAGTTCCGCAGCGTCGGGTTCTGCGGCCAGAGCGAGAAGGCGCCGGTGATCTCGGCATTCTCCTTGAAGCTCATGTTGATCAGCCAGTAGATCGGCAGGAGCAGAAAGAGGATGTAGAGCGTCGTAACCACCCAGGAGAGGTTTCCAGCGGGCTTGTATTTGATTGTCGAACGCATGGATCTCTCCTTTCTCAAGCGTTGGCGTCGCTGCTGGTCATGACCGTGTAGAAGATCCATGACAGCAACAGGATGATCAGGAAGTAGATGATCGACATCGCCGCGGCGGGGCCGAGATCGAATTGGCCGACAGCCATCTTCACGAGATCGATCGACAGGAAGGTCGTCGAGTTGCCGGGGCCGCCGCCGGTGACGACGAATGGCTCGGTATAGATCATGAAACTGTCCATGAAGCGCAGGAGAACGGCGATCAGCAGCACCCGCTTCATCTTCGGAAGCTGGATGTAGCGGAATACGGACCAGCGCGAGGCGCCGTCGATCTTGGCCGCCTGATAATAGGCGTCGGGGATCGAGACGAGGCCGGCATAGCAGAGCAGCACGACGAGGCTCGTCCAATGCCAGACATCCATGACGATGACGGTCACCCAGGCATCGACCGGATCGCGGACATAGTTATAGTCGAGGCCCATCGCCTCAAGGGTATGGCCGAGCAGGCCGATGTCGACGCGGCCGAAGACCTGCCAGATAGTGCCGACAACATTCCACGGAATGAGCAGCGGCAGCGCCATCAGAACGAGGCAAACGGGAACGCCGATGCCCTTCTTCGGCATGTTGAGAGCAATGAAGATGCCGAGCGGGATCTCCAGCGCCAGGATGATGAAGGAGAAGAGCAGGTTGCGCTCGAGCGCTTCCCAGAAGCGGTCGGAATGCAGCGTCTGGACGAACCAGTCGGTGCCTGCCCAGAAGAATTCGTTATTCCCGAACGTATCCTGAACCGAATAGTTGACGACGGTCATCAGCGGGATGACGGCCGAAAAGGCGACGAGCAGCAGCACCGGCAGCACCAGAAACCAGGCTTTGTTGTTCCACGTCTTCTGCATGGCTCAGGCCTCCCTGCCGACACGCCAGCTGTCGGCGTAAATGCTGATGGCGGACGGATCGAAGGTGACGCGGGCATCCGTCGGGATGTCGGCATCCTCATGCACGACGATCGCAATCGGCTGGCCGGCGAAGCGGGCGCGCACGATCTTCTGCCGGCCGATATCTTCGACCTTGGTGATGTTGACCGGCATGCCTTCGCGTCCGAGGCGGATGAATTCGGGGCGGATACCGAGTTCGGTTTTGGAACTGCCCGCGGTCTTCGGCGCGTAATCGAGCGTCAGCACCTCGTCTCCGACCTTGACGGCGCTGCCGTCGACCTGCGCCGGCATGACGTTCATACCCGGCGAACCGATGAAATAACCGACGAAGGTGTGGCTCGGCCGCTCGAAGAGCTCGGCCGGCGTGCCGATCTGAACGATCTGGCCGTCATACATGACGACGACCTTCTCGGCGAAAGTCAGCGCCTCGGTCTGGTCGTGGGTGACATAGACCATGGTGAAGCCGAACTGCTTGTGCAGCCGCTTCAACTGCGAGCGCAGCACCCATTTCATATGCGGATCGATGACGGTCAGCGGCTCGTCGAAAAGGATGGCGTTGACGTCGTTGCGCACCAGGCCACGGCCGAGCGAGATCTTCTGCTTCTGGTCGGCTGTCAGCCCCTGCGCCTTGCGCTTGGCCCAGCCGGCAAGATCGATCATCTCCAGGATGTCACGAACGCGCCGGTCGACATCGGCCTCCGCCACGCCGCGGTTGCGCAGGGGGAAGGCGAGATTGTCGTAGACGGTCATCGTGTCGTAGATGACGGGGAACTGGAAGACCTGCGCGATATTGCGGCTCTGTGTGGAAAGGTTTGTCACATCCCTCCCGTCGAACAGAATGCGGCCGTGCGACGGCTGCAGCAGTCCCGAGATGATGTTGAGCAGCGTGGTCTTGCCGCAGCCGGAAGGACCGAGCAGCGCATAGGCGCCGCCGTCGTTCCACTCGTGGTCGACTTCCTTCAGCGAATAATCCTTCTCCGACTGCGGATTGGCTCCGTAGGCGTGGCGGATATGGTCGAGCGTAATGCGTGCCATTGTGCTCTCCTATGCCTTTGCCGCTGCAGCGGCAGCGTGGCCGACCGTGGCGATAGCGTGGCCATCGGCGCCGAAGGCCAAGAGGTGACGCGTGTCGAGGAAGGCCTCGATCTCCATGTCGGGATCGATGTCGTGAATCCCGTGCGCCAGCATCACCCAGCGCACGCCGTCATATTCCAGGTGAACGAAGCTTTCCGAACCGGTGATCTCGGAAACCAGGGTGCGCGCCTGCAGGCGGGCCGCCTCACCAGTCTGCGGCTTGAAGCCGAGGTGATGCGGGTGGAAAGCAATGGTCACCGGCCCGTCCGGCACGGCGGCCAGATGCGAGGGGACCGGAAGCGCCGCGCCGCCCTGACGCGTGAAGACATTGCCCGACTTGGTGACGTCGAGCGTGTTCAGCGGCGGATCGGCGAAGATGCCGGCTGTGGCAAGGTCGGCGGGACGGCGGTAGACATCGATCGTCGGCCCGAACTGGGTAACCCGCCCCTCGTTCAGCGTCGCCGTATTGCCGCCGAGCAGGAGCGCTTCGGAAGGTTCGGTTGTGGCATAAACAAAGATCGCACCGGACTGGGCGAAGATCTTCGGCAATTCCTCACGGAGCTCCTCGCGCAGTTTGTAATCCAGGTTGGCAAGCGGCTCGTCCATCAGCACCAGGCTGGCATTCTTGACGAGCGCGCGCGCCAGCGCGGTGCGCTGCTGTTGGCCGCCGGAGAGATTGAGCGGCGTGCGATCGAGATAGGGTGTGAGCTTCAGAAGCTCGGCCGCCTTGCGCACCTCGCGGTCGATGGTCGCGCCATCCTTGCCCGAGATGCGCATCGGCGAAGCGATGTTCTCGTAGACGGTCAGCGCCGGGTAATTGATGAATTGCTGATAGACCATGGCGACATTGCGCTTCTGCACCGGCATGCCGGTGACGTCAGCGCCGTCGAAATGAACGGAGCCAGCGGTCGGACGGTCGAGCCCGGCCATCAGCCGCATCAGCGACGTCTTGCCCGACAGCGTCGGCCCGAGCAGCACGTTCAGCGTACCACGCTCGAGGACCAGATCGGTCGGATAGATATGATAGTCCGCGCCCACCATCTTGGCGGCGTTTCGCAGTTCCAGCATTCCGATTCCCGTGCCTCCACGCAGCGGGGACCACATGCCGCCTATCCGGCCATCGCCGGTCTGGCAGCCATGTACTCCTCCAGTGATTGAGCCTGCTCCTTCGAAAGGCGCAGACCATCCTTTGTTCTCCTCCACAGCACGTCTTCGGCGTGCCGGGCCCATTCATGTTCGACGAGGTATCTGACCTCGGCCTCGTAAAGATCGCCGCCAAACAGTCGCCCGAGGTCGTCGATGCCGCGGGCATCGCCAAGCAGCAGCTCCGCCCGCGTGCCATAGCGGCGCACCAATCGGCGAGCGTGCCCATCTGTGAGGAAGGCATAACGCCGCTTCAGCTTGGCGACCTCATCCTCATATCCCTGGACCGCGAAATTGCCGCCGGGCAAGTGGCTTTTGGCCGTCCACGGAGCGCCCTTGACGCCGATTGCGGCACCGATCTTCTCCAGCGCATGTTCGGAAAGCCGGCGATAGGTGGTGAGCTTGCCGCCGAAGACGTTGAGCAGCGGCGCGGCCCCACCCTCGCCTTCCAGCTTCAGCACATAGTCGCGCGTCGCCTCCTGGGCCTTCGAGGCGCCGTCGTCGTAAAGCGGCCTGACCGCCGAATAGGTCCAGACGATATCCTCCGGTCGCACCGGCTCCTTGAAATATTCCGAAGCCGCGTTGCAGAGGTAGACGGTCTCCTCCTCGGAGATCCTGACGTCCTTGGGATCGGCGGTGTAGTCCCGGTCGGTGGTGCCGATCAGGGTGAAATCGCCCTCATAGGGGATGGCGAAGATGATGCGGTTGTCGGGGTTCTGGAAGAAATAGGCTCTGGGATCGTCGAACTTCTTCTTCACGACTATATGGCTGCCCTGCACAAGACGGACATGGTGGGCTTCGTTCTGGCCGAAAGCGGACCGGATGACATGATCGACCCAGGGACCGGCGGCATTGACCAGCATGCGGGCCTGATGGCTGTCGTTGCGGCCGGTGATCGTATCGACGGTCTCGATATGCCACAGGCCGTTCTCGCGCCTCGCCGCAACCACCTTGGTGCGCGGCAGGATGGTCGCCCCCTTGTCGGCGGCATCGCGGGCATTCAGCACCACCATGCGGGCATCGTCGACCCAGCCGTCGGAATATTCGAACGCCCGCGTAAACAGCGCCTTCAGCGGCTTGCCGGCCGGGTCCTTGCGCATGTCCAGAACCGACGTCGCCGGCAGCAGCTTGCGGCCGCCGAGATGATCGTAAAGGAAGAGGCCGAGCCGGATCAGCCAGGCGGGGCGAATGCCGCCCTTGTGATAAGGCAATACGAAGCGCAGCGGCCAGATGATGTGCGGGGCCATCGCCCAGAGGATCTCGCGCTCCATCAGCGATTCACGCACCAGCCGGAACTCGTAGTGCTCAAGATAACGCAAGCCGCCATGGATCAGCTTGGTGGCGCCCGACGAGGTCCCGGAGGCGAAGTCGTTCATCTCCGCCAGCGCCACCGAATAGCCGCGTCCGACGGCATCGCGGGCAATGCCGCAGCCGTTGATGCCGCCACCGATGACGAATATGTCGTGAATCTCCCGGCCCAATATCCCCTCCGAGCCCGCTGCGGATTTCGCATTGCACAAATCTGCGCGATTGCGAAAGCGAGATCACTTAAAACGAAAGGAATGCGAATGTCAAACGAATGTTTCGCGGATTTTTTGTTTAGCGTGTTTTGCCGTTCGTTTCGATCAGTTTCACATTGTTTTCGCGGCACAGGTTGCGGATCGACGGTACCGGACAGTGGTCGGTGATGAAGGTATGAACCTGAGAAAGCTGGCCGATTCTGACCGGCGCGGTGCGCTCGAATTTCGTCGAATCAGCAACGAGGATGACATGCCGGGCATTGGCGATGATCGCCTGGGCGACCTTGACCTCGCGAAAATCATAGTCGAGCAGCGCGCCGTCCGCGTCGATCGCCGAAGCGCCGATCACGGCGTAGTCGACCTTGAACTGCCGGATGAAATCGACCGCCGCCTCGCCCACAATGCCGCCGTCCGAACCGCGCACGACGCCACCGGCAATCACCACTTCGATCGCCGGGAATAAACGCAACCTATTGGCGACGTTAATATTATTGGTGATAACCATCAGCTCGTGATGATTGGCGAGTGCCTCTCCCACCGCCTCAGTCGTCGTTCCGATATTGATGAAGAGCGAAGCGCCGCTCGGGATCAGCTCGACGGCAGCAATGCCGATCGCCTGTTTCTCGGACGCGGCGATTTGGCGGCGCGCCTCGTATTTGACATTCTCCGTCCCGCTCGGGAATGTGGCTCCGCCATGGATGCGCGTCAGCACCTGCGCATCGCAGAGATCGTTGAGATCCTTGCGGATCGTTTGCCGCGTTACCGAAAAGCGGGCGGCGAGTTCCTCGACCAGAACCCTGCCGCTAGACTTCGCGATTTCCACGATTTCGGTTTGTCGGTCGCTCAGGAACATGGTGCACACCTTTCGATCTGCTTTCGTTTCTAAAGAAAGCGAACGGCGGTGCAATGCCTATTTGTCAGTAAAGGCGCTCCGTGGTCATTTCTGCAATAATACTGCTCAGTCCCTTCATTTGAGAAGGGACACATAAAGCCAGCTTCTTTTTCAACCTGCTAGAAGTGAAACGCTATCCCTAAAATCGGACCCTGCTCGACCACGTCAAAGACAAAACCGTCATTGTTGCTGTAGTCCACGCCCATCGCACGGTAGCCCGCGACGGCAGAGACTGTGTTGGTAAATTTATAGCCGAGCCCCACCGCCACGTCCCAGTCGACATCCGCGCCACCGCCGCCGACAAGGCCCCATCCGGTGAGATAGAATTCCGGCGTGAAGAAATAGTTGCCCCTGACACCGGCCATGGCGTCGACCCACGTGGCACCGTCGTCCCTTTCACGACCATCCAGGATACCGCCGTTAAAGGCAATATTCGTATCGACCGACCACACCCTCACGCCGCCGACAATATCGAGATGACCCGACTGGTCCTCGAGCACCGAATAGCCGGCTCCGAGAAGTCCGGCGAACGTCTTCGAAGTCACATCGACGCTATCAGCCAGAATCCCGCGGCGCGTATGCCCGTCGGCGCCAAGCTTCGTGTAGATGATGTCGCCGAATATGCTGTAACGGTCATATCGTGCCTCGCCGGCTCCCATGAAGGCAAAGTCCAGATTCTGCAGAATATCGCTAAAGCTGGAGTCGATGTGAACCTCCGGTAATCCGAACTGCGCCGTATCTCCGGAAATCCCGGCAGCCCAGAAATATGGCGCGGCTGTGATTGTCCATCCGGTCGGGCTTTCGACCACCTTCGCCTCCGGCGCCAGTGGCGCGACGTCCGCCGACCAGCCAGGCGATGCGATCGCAAGGCCGGCGCAAAACACAACTACAGGCACAAGAATAGCTTTCATGATCGACTCCGCTCCCCCGTCGTCGGCGACCGATTAACGCCAAGACCTACCAATCTCAATTCGCCGATAGGCAATCTGCAGGAAAAATCGAAAGTACTTAAGTAACTTATGGTTACATTCTTTCGCGACGATTTGCCAGATGATTGATCGAGTGGAAATTGGTATAGCGCAGACCCGCCGCTGGCGAGACACGACGATTCCAAGTGCCACTTTCCGTGCAGCTCCATGCAGGCCCATCACCTTTCCTCCCATCTCATGCAGAGTGCTGCGCAATGTTGGCTGCTCTGTCCTATTAGCAGGGCGGATAGGGATAGTAGCCGCAGGCCGGCGGCGGGTATGGCGGGCGGCAGTATGGGGCAGCTCCGTAAGCGGCACCCGCGGCCGCACCCGCATACCAGGCACCGCGCCAAGCTGTCCGCCTGGCAGCCCCCGCGAATGACACCGGGGTGCGCGGCAGCCCGATGATGTGAATGAAGATCGACGCAGGGCCGTCGGCTTTGAATGTCGACGGTGAAGGTGAGCGTGTCGCCCGAGAACTTCGGATCCTTGAGGACTGCCACAGCGTCTTCGACGGTCGACGCCTCCCTGTCGAAGACCGAAACCGTTGCGTTCGGCGGGTCCTTCTCAAAATCGCCGCCCGGCGCCCACTCCTCCAAAAGATGTTTGGTCAGCCCGTGACCGGCCGACCGGACAGGGCGGTCGGCGGAAATGATCGAATTGAGCGAGATGCCGTTGAGCGTCAGGGTCGTTCCCTTCAGGCTTGCGCCATCGGAGTTCATTACGATCAGGGACGGAACAATCTCCTGTTTCGCCGCCCCGATCGCCTTCTGGGCGGGTGCCTTAATCGCATTCTCAGAAACCGAGCTGGCCTCCCCGCTTGACCGGGAGCACGATCATATCGAACAAGGGCATGAGGCGTTCACTGGACGCGCTGTTCACGCCGTCAACAAGGCGATCCGCGAAATCAGCCACAGCATCGCGGCAGTCCCGATCATATAGGCGCCGAACTGACGCGCAGGCGCGGGCTTTATCGTGCTTAGAGTGCCTGCTGCCCGAAGCACGACCAGCGCCGCGGCGACAAAGATGAGTTGTCCCGCCTCGACGCCCAGATTGAATGTCAGCAGGCTCAGCGGCACGTCGGATTGCGGCAAGCCGATTTCCTTCAGCGCGCCGGCAAAGCCGAAACCGTGCAGCAGCCCGAATGCGAAGGCCACGATCCAGGGGTAGCTCTCGGAGAGCCGCCTTTCGCCCGGCTTCATTCTGACCAGTTCGCTCGCGACGAAAGCTATGCTGAGGGCGATCGTCGCTTCGACCGGCTTCTGCGGCAAACTGAAATATCCGAGCGATGCTCCGGCCAGCGTTATGCTGTGTGCGACGGTAAACGCGGTGATCGTCTTGACCAGCTTCCGGCAATCTCGAATGAGCAGCATCAGGGCGAGAACGAACAACAGATGATCAAGGCCCGAGAGAATGTGGTCGACGCCCAGCACGAAGTAGGTTCGAACAACATCGAGGCTGCTCTTTGCCCCCGCCACGATGAAGGAGGGGGCGTCCGGCATGACGCGGACGACCTCGGTGTCACCGCTCTGATATTCGATGCGAACGAGCGCTTCCGTCATCGTCGACCTGAGCCCCTCAATGGTAATCTGGCCGCCCTTCAATCCGCCTGTGCAGGTGACGGTCCAGCGCTCCAAATAGGCGCTGCTGCCGATCGATCTCTCTCGTTCGGCCTTTTCGATGCAAGGTTTCGGCAAAACTGCATCGAGACTGAGGCGCATGTTGCCCTGCGCGGGAACTTTCCACACAACTGCGAACCCGTCGCGCGCCGTTTCTCGCAGGTCGAGATAGGCCGGCCTGATTTCGTGAGCCACCGCGGACACGGCCAGCAAGAGCGGGACAAGCACCGCCAGCAAGGCCCCGAACCGCATCATGGACCGGCTCCCGCGCCGGTCGGACTTTCGATCCGCACCACATAGCGCTTGAGGAGCACGGCGAAGCGCTGGTCCTCGAGTTCTTTGCGTTTAGCGTTCGTCCACTCTCGCGCAACGGCATCGCGAATCTCGTTGAGCGCCGGCACGTGCCCGGGCACACGCTCCGTCACGCGGATCAGGTGCAGCCCGAAGGCGGATTTGACAGGACCAGCCCACCGGCCTACCGGGATCTTGTCGAGTTCTTCCGCAAAGTCAGCGCCGAAGGTCTTGCCGATCGAAGTCTTGCTCGTAAGTGGAAGCTCCGGTGGGAGCAGGGAGGCATCGCCAAGCGAAGCGGGATCGGCCGCAGGCTGGCTCAACAATACTTCGAGGATAGCGGCCGCGTTTTGTTCGATTGCTTCTCCGTGCCGCTGGCCATCCAGAACGATTTGCTGGAATGACAGCATCGGATCGATCTCGAACACGGCTGGATTTGCCTTCAAGAAGGCGTCGAGTTCCGCATCGGTTGCCGTCAGCGCTTCGGCGTCAGCGGCATTCAGAAATTCGATCTTCTGGCGCAACCGGCGGCGAATTACTGTGTCGTCCTTGTCAAGCTTGAGTTCCAGCGCCTGGCGTACCAGAATTTCCTCCTTCACCTGATCATCGATTAGGCCCTTCAGTTCCTCGGCTGTCGGCGGGCGCTGCCAGGTTTTCGTGAACACGGTGGCGATCTGCTCGATCTTCGGCACCGTGATGACGATGCTGTCCGGCGCGTCTTCCGCATCGGCGCCTAAGAGCCCGTAACCCGCGAAGATGAGCAGCGCGAGCAGAAGGAAATGGACCAGAGGCTCCTTCAGCACACGCTTCACCAATACCGCTCTTTCTCGTTTACCCGATGACTGACGAGACGATCCGGCCGCGGGTTCGTCCGCCAACCTCGCGACATCCATTTTCCCACTGATCACGGCGTGTACCAGATCGGCGAAGTATAGGCGCGTTCGGTGACGGTCATCCGCGTCCCCTCGAGCGCTTTGATCCCGTAGCGCTTGGCGTCGTAGGCGGTCCAGCGTGGCGTAGGAATTTCAATGACGCGTCCGTAATAGAAGGCTTTCTTCTTTGGATCGAAGCTTGGGTCCTTCCAAACGGCGATCAACTCCGGAGCGCCGATCGTATTGGTCCAGGTCGCGTTGTCGATGTCGACGGTGCTTCCTACCGATGGCACCTTGCCGTCGGCGCCCGGCTTGCGGTTTCCGCCCCAGGCGACGTCATATACCTGCTCATGCGTGTCGCCTTTTTCGTCGAGCCAACCCTTGACGATCTGGTAGCGGTCGAGATTGGCGCCGATCGGGTCCCTTAACGCGGCGACGAGGAACGTCGGTGCCTTACCTTGCGGCGCTGCCGTCAGGTCGCCACCCATGGGCACGCCCTTGCCGTAGCCGATCGCGCCGGGATTGCGAGTCTCGGCATCGGCAGGCTCGAAATCCCAGCCGCCGAAGAAGCGGACCATCATGCGCGAGCCAGTCGTGGCGTAGGTTTCCTTGCGCTGCATGGCGTCCCAGATCGACTCGCGGGTGTTTTCCACCGCCCATACAGCCGCGTAGCCCGACGCGCCGACCTCCCAATCCATTACGGTGATGCCGGTCTTGGCGTCCTTGACGAACGTCGCGGTCAGACGTTCGGGGCTCGGCTCCTGTGGGGTGGTCTTGCCGAAGAAGTTTTCCTCTTCCATCGCCGCAAGGCCTGTATGCGCGTCGGAACTGCCGACCAGCCCGAACTTGTAGGGGTTGGTGCCGAGTTCGGCTTCGAGCTTCAGGCCGTTCTTGAGCGCAGACCGTGCATATTCGAACTCGAGCATGTCAGGTGTCTTCGGCGCGCTGGCATCGAGATTGCCGAAATCCCAGATCTCGAAATCCGCGAATTCGTCATTCGGCGACAGGAACGGGTGAGCCTCTCCGGTTCCCTTCGTCTGGGTTGTCTCGTAAAGACGTTCCCATTTTGCGCGCTGCTCAGCATATTCCTTGTCGACCGGCTTGTTGGTGAAAGACTCGATCATCGGGAACATGCGGCCGTTGGATAGATTGCCATTGTGGGCAATCGCCAGCACGTTGCCGCCGGTCTTCTCTTCATAGGCCTGCATCCACTGCCATAGGTCGCGCGGATTATCGCTGCCCAAGGGTTTCAGGGTCGTATAAGGCACAACCTGCGCAGCCTTGTCCGCGTTATCGCGGAAGATGACGTTGCGATGGAGATTGTTGCCTGCCGTATTCGACGTCCACTCATAGCCGATGAAGGCCGTGAACCGCCCCGGATCATTATATTCCTCGGCGGCCTTTATCGTGTCCTGCCACGCATTCTTGTAAGGACGTGTGTCCGGGCCATAGATCATGCTCTTCGGAAGCGTTCCTTTGCCGAAACTGAAGATGATTTCGAGCGCCGCCTTGGCGCCTTGGCCTGACTTGATTTCATCGTACCAGGTCTTAGCCTGCGGATCGGCAATCACTTCCGGCTTGCCGGCGAAAAGGTCGGGAAACATGCCCATGTTGTCGGAGTGATCTGCCACCACCAGAAAGTCGAGCGGCCGTGACAGCTTGGCGGGCTGGCCGCTCGACGCGGTGATCTCCTCGCCGCGGGCGAAGCGGTAGGCATCGCGAGGGGTTAACCGCGCTCCAAAAGCGCCAGCATCGAACGAGGCTCCGGTGTGAAGATGCGTATCGCCGAATAGCGGCCGAGTCGGAAAATTACGCCCCGCATAGGGCGAGTAGATCGGTTTGCTTGAAAACGCCTTTCCTGCCTTTGCGCTGTCCAGGGTGCCGACATCGGTGGCCTGCTGAGCAGCAGCCGGCAAGACGGAAGCCAGTATTACGTATCCCGTAATGAACTTGAAAGATGCCTTGGTCATCGCTTTCCCCCCTTTGCAGCAGTCCTATTTAAAGCAAAGGAAGAGATTATGCGTTGATTTGGGTCAACGACAGAAATACTAGAATCCTCTCAGCCATTCCTTAACTGCCGTCTGCGGAATCGACTACCGAGCATTCTCGGCAGAAGGCACTCGTGTAGTATTGATTGGAATGGACCGACGAAATTGTTGGCGAAAGCTCACCGGCGCAGCATCGGAATATCTGTTAAGATAAAGTTGTTCTGCTTGGGAAGAATGTGTTCAATTATAATCCAAGTGGGAAGTACTCGGAGGAAAGATGAAATTTTTTAGCTGCGCTATCTGGTTTCATTGGGAGTCTTCTGATCACGGGAGGTGCATAGGCGCCCCTGTCGGTCTGCTTTCGTTTTAAAGAAAGCAAAGGGCGGCGCGATGTTTATTTGGCTGCGGCCGGTCTGTATGCGGCTACCGTTTCCGCATCACGTTGACGACGACCACACCGAGGATCGCCATGACCCCGCCGACGGCACCCAGCACTGTCGGCACCTCGCCGAGCCAGACGAAGCCGATCAGCGTTGCAACCGGCGGGACGCCGTAGAGGAAATTGGAAGCGCGCGCGGCCGTCAGCCGCTTCAAGGCGATGGCCCAGGTGAGATAACCGATCGCCGTCGGGAAGATGACAAGATAGGCAACGCCCCAATTGACGTCCGCCGGTGCGGCGGCCAGCGCGCGGATCGTCGCCGGGACGGCCGGAAACAGCGGCACGGAGCCGATCAGCAGGATCCAGGCGGTGACGGCAAGCGCCGGCAGGCGAGCGAGCAGCGGCTTCTGCAAAACGCTCGCGATTGCCGAGCAGAGCGCTGCGCCGAGGATCAGCACGGCGTTCGGATCTAGCTTGAAGCTGCCGTCGGAGGAAAGCGCAATCAGCGCCACGCCGCCGAAGGAAACTGCAGTGCCCGCCCAGCCCCATCGGCCGAAACGCTCGCCGAGCGCGAATGTGGCAATGAGGGCGGTGAAGACGGGCATGGTATTGATGATAAAGCTCGCCGGTCCCGCCGCCACGGTCTGCTCGCCGGTGTTCAGAAGAACCGCATAGGCGGCTATGAAAAGCACCGCAGCCACCGAGAGGCGGAGGAAATCACGCTTTTCCGGGATCGGCCGATAGATGGCAAGGTAGACAAGGGCGAGGACGCCAGCCGCCACATAACGCGCCGTCGCCAGCTCGATCGGCGTCAGCGGCCCGAGGCAGATGCGGATCACCACGAAAGAGGAGGCCCAGAAGACAATGGTGACCACGATCGCCGCGAAGGCGATCAGATCGAAGCCGCCTTGCTGTTTTGCCGAAACCGGTGCGCTTGCTGCCATGCTCATTGGTGCCTCCATCTGTGCCTGCGAATGAAGTAAGCCTTCGATGCATGCTTGAAAAGCACCGCAATCAATGATCAAATGTGCATATGGTTCACAGCTCGCCAGTGCTTCCGCCGCTCGATACGCTCGAGACCTTTGCCCGCGCTGCGCGGCTGGGGTCGTTTTCGGCCGCAGCTGAAGAAAGCGGCATCACCCATGGCGCCGTGTCGCGGCAGGTCTCGCGGCTCGAGCGCTGGATGGGGGTGCGGCTGTTCGCGCGTGAAGCGCGCGGCGTGCGCCTGACGCCCGAGGGCATGCGATTTTTCGCCCGCGCCGAGGAGGCGCTTTCCCTGCTCGGCAATAGCGGTGAACGCTGGCTGCCGCGGCCCAATAAGGCGGTGGTGCGCCTCTCCGTCACGCCGTCAGTTGCTTCGTTATGGCTGTTTCAGCGCCTGGCAAAGCTTGAAGGAAATGAGCTGCATGTCGAACTGACGCTCGAACACCGGCTCGCGGATTTCGGCGAAGGCGCGGATCTTGCCGTCCGCTGCGGCAAGGGACCATGGGCCGGCGTGCGGGCCCTACCGCTTTGGCAGGAGAAATCCTTTCCGATCGCCGCCCCGACGCTGGCGGACCGGCTCGCACAGCGCTCGGACGCCGTGTCGATGCTCGACCTACCTATCCTTCACGACTCCAATATCGAAGGCTGGCGTCGCTGGCTCGCCCGCGAGGGCGTCGACTATACGCCGCGCGGCCAGGATCGGCGCTTTGAGGACTATAATCTGGTGATCGATGCCTGCGCACAAGGGCTCGGTATCGCCCTTGCCCGGCCGCCGCTGTCGGATGCCGCGCTTGCCGCCGGGCGCGTCGTTGCAGTGTCGGAGCGCACTCTCGATTCCCACGTCGCTTTCCACCTGATCCGGCCGGACGATGCATTGAGGAGCCCCGCCATCGAATTCGCCAGCCGCTTTCTACGCGAAGCCGGCCATGACGAGGCGACGATCAACACCTTTATCGCACCCGGCAAGGCGAAAGCGTAGACAGAAGACGTGCGGGCTGGCCGCATTGGCTCGACAGCAAATCGCGGAGCCTATCGATTGCTGGGGCAATCCTGTTCAGATGCCTCAGATACGCCGGTCACTCCGCGGGAAACTTCAGGCGCATTTCTTTCGCCAGCTCGAAGCCAGCACTCCGATAGACCGGTTCCCCCGCATCCGAGGCATGGATGACGGCGGTCGTGCAGCCGATGGATTTCAGATGGTCGACAGCCCTGTTCGTCAGCGCCAATGCAATACCGCGCCGACGGAAGGCCTCCGCGACATAGACGGACCAGATGTATCCATGCAACCGCTGCTCCGGCCGGATGACTTCCGGAAACGGTGATTGGTGGAGCTGGCAGGATACCGAACCGGCGATTTCATCGTCCACAATGGCCAGGAACGAGGCAAGGCGACGTTCCGCACGGCCACTTGTGAGGAACGCCAATATTCGTGCCGCCGCGTCCGGCCTGTAATGTTCCGGCGGCGTGCCGTAGCTGTCCCAGATTTTCAGATAGTGGCTGACCAGGATCTCGTCCTCGCCGGGCGTTGCCATTCGGATATCCATCTGTCGTCGCCCGCGCTAATCCATTCCAACAAGCTCGTGACGCCCCCGCCGCGTCGCGGCAGGGGCGTAAAAAAACCGGTCAATCCGCCGGGGTCAGTGTCATCGATGCGCTGCCGGCCGCAACATTGAGGCCGAGCTGGCCGGTGAGGCTGACCGTCTGCAGATGGATTGAGCCGGAGGTGCCACCGACCAGAAGGTTGGCGCCGACACCGGCGCCTACCGTCGCCTCTGCGCTGGCGCCGACATAAAGGCCGGCGAGGGAGCCGCGGTGATAACCAGCCGTGGGTGCAAACACCGCCCAGATCAGGCGGCTGCGCGTGGTGAAGCCGAGATCGATGCCGAGCTTTCGCACTTCGCCGGTGTAGTGATCGAAAAGCTCATTGCCGACGATCGATTGAAAGACGCAGTCGGCTTCCTTGGACGAACCGAGCACATAACCCGTACCGCCGCCGATATCGCAAGTGAGATAACCGATCTTTACGCCATTGCGCAGGTCCGGTTCTGCATAGGTTCTGGTGACGGGGTCGGCGGCATTCACCGCCCCTGCGCCGACAAACGTCAACGATACCGCGGCAAATGCCGTCGCAAGAGTTTTATTCATAAGTCTCTCCTTCTCAAATCGTGACGGGAACACCCGGCTGGCCGGCGCCGGATCGAAGGGGACCGCAATGCAATCCCAAACGGCGCCGTTTGCGTGTCGCGTGTCAAAGCGCGGGGGAAGGGCGCAGGCGACAGGCCTACGGTTCAAGCCCCTTTGGGACATTTCGAAGGCGCACGCGGGCTGGCATGCAGCCTTTCACGATTCTTGTCAGGGATGGTTGCACAAAAAACACATTCGCTCAGAGCGAGATTGCCGGTGGATGGCCATCAAGAACAGGAAAACCCGGTGATGGATTTCACCGGGTTTTATACTTGTCATATCCCTCGCTATACTCTGCGCATGAAGCGCATGACGAGCGATACGACGAATAGCACCAGGAAAATGAAGAACAGAACCTGGGCAATGGAAGCTGAAGCCCCTGCGATGCCGCCAAATCCGAGGACGCCGGCAATCAAGGCCACAACGAGAAACACCAGAGCGTAGTAAAGCATCGCAATCTCCTTTTACGTTGCTGGTGACATAACGGAGACCGTCCGGTTTGGTTCCCTGCCGCTCGCGGTCGGCAGATGGAACGTCGCTCAGCCGAAATGAAAGACGCCGCTGTACATCCGGTCGCCTTCAGTCGGCTCGGGAGGTTCGGCCGCATCGAGATAGGTCTTGAGCGGCCCTGTCAGCACGAACCAAACACTTGCACCCAGCATGAAGCAGGCGCCCACCGGCTCGTCGATACGGGCGATCAAGGGAAGGCAGGCTGATGAGAACAGCACGATGATCCGCACCGACCATTCCGCTTCGCGTTTGGCAACGGCGCGCGCCCTTGACGACTTGTATTCCCGGGCGCCATAGGCGCTTCCCCCTGCCCTGACGGCCGAAAACAGTTTCTTGGCGGACGGCAGGGCCAGCATGATCAGCGCGGCGATGCTGAGCGCAAAAGGCCTGCCCGCCATAACTTGCCCACTCGCGATAAGGAGAAAGGATAGCACGACCAGATTCCATGTCGGCTCCAGCAGTTCCGGCGGCTGCCGCGTGCGGATGTGCCACTGCCGCAGCAAGCCCGCCGCGCCGTTCAATAACGGCTGATCGATATAACGGTTGATCCAGTCCATGCTGATGCGCGCCCGCCCTGATTGTCTGAAGGAACCCCGAACACCACGGAAATGGGTCATCATCGTGGCAGAGCGCCGGCAATAAGGTCGACGCCGGTCTTCACCCACGTAAACCGGCCTTCGCAACCCTCGATTAGCCTATCCCAGCTCGCAGCATGGCATTCATCCTCCGATGCTCCGGCCGCTCCATATGCCGAACGGCACTCTGCTTGCGTTTCGATCTCTGGTGTTTCGACATACCGGCGGAAAACGGCCGTCAGCTGCGCAGGCCAGGCGCCTCATGACCGGTGCGCGCCACATATTCCGTATAGCCGCCGCCATATTGATGGACGCCCTCCGGCGTCAGCTCCAGCACGCGGTTGGAGAGCGCGGCCAGGAAATGCCGGTCGTGCGAGACGAAGAGCATGGTACCCTCATATTGCGAGAGCGCCTTGATCAGCATCTCCTTCGTGTCGAGGTCGAGATGGTTGGTCGGCTCATCGAGCACGAGCAGGTTCGGCGGGTCGAATAGCATCATCGCCATGACCAGCCGGGCCTTCTCGCCGCCCGACAGCACGCGGCATCGCTTCTCGACATCGTCGCCGGAGAAGCCGAAACATCCGGCAAGCGCCCGCAATGGCCCCTGCCCCGCCTGAGGAAACCGGTCTTCCAGCGATTGGAAGATGGTGCGTTCGCCGTCGAGAATATCCATGGCGTGCTGGGCGAAATAACCCATCTTGACGCTGGCGCCGAGGGCGACGCTGCCTTCGTCGGGCGCGGTGGTGCCCGTCACCAGCTTCAGCAGCGTCGACTTGCCGGCGCCGTTAATGCCCATGATGCACCAGCGCTCCTTGCGCCGCACCATGAAATCCAGCCCCTCGTAGATGCTGCGGCTGCCGTACTTCTTATGGACGTTCTTCAGGCTGACAACGTCCTCGCCGGAGCGCGGGGCCGGCTGGAACTCGAAGGCGACCGACTGGCGGCGCTTGGGCGGCTCCACCCGGTCGATCTTCTCGAGCTTCTTCACCCGGCTCTGCACCTGCGAGGCATGCGAGGCGCGCGCCTTGAACCGCTCGATGAATTTGATTTCCTTGGCAAGCATTGCCTGCTGGCGCTCGAACTGAGCCTGCTGCTGCTTCTCGTTCTGAGCCCGCTGCTGCTCGTAGAATTCATAATCGCCGGAATAGGCCGTGAGCTCGCCAGCGTCGATCTCGAGGATCTTATTGACGATGCGGTTCATGAACTCGCGGTCGTGCGAGGTCATCAGCAGCGCCCCCTCATAACCCTTCAGGAACTCCTCGAGCCAGATCAGGCTTTCGAGATCCAGATGGTTGCTCGGTTCGTCGAGCAGCATGACGTCGGGACGCATGAGCAGGATGCGGGCAAGCGCCACGCGCATCTTCCAGCCGCCCGACAGCGCGCCGACATCGCCGTCCATCATCTCCTGGCTGAAGCTCAAGCCCGCCAGCACTTCGCGGGCGCGGCCCTCGAGCGCATAACCGTCCAGCTCCTCGTAGCGCGCCTGCACCTCGCCGTAGCGCTCGATGATCTCCTCCATGTCGTCAGCCCTGTCCGGGTCGGCCATGGCGGCCTCGAGTTCGCGCAACTCGGCGGCAACGAGGCTGACCGGGCCGGCGCCGTTCATCACTTCGGCGACGGCGCTGTGGCCGGCCATCTCGCCGACGTCCTGGTTGAAGTAGCCGATGGTGACGCCCTTTTCGCAGGAGACTTGGCCTTCGTCGGGCTGCTCCTCGCCGTTGATCATCCGGAAGATCGTCGTCTTGCCGGCGCCGTTCGGGCCGACGAGACCGATCTTCTCGCCCCTGTTGAGCGCTGCGGATGCCTCGATGAAAAGGATGCGGTGGCTGAGCTGCTTGCTGATATTCTCGATACGGATCATGGTGTGCGCTGGACCTGGCAAAGTTTCGGCGCCCTTATGCCACGCGCGGAAACGGCGGGATAGACCCGTTCGGACTCTCTCGATATTCGGGATCGAATTGGATAACATCGAGGTCTACGCTGATAAGGAATTCGTGCCCATGGATGTTCGCCCGCCACAGTCTTTCAGACAATCCCAGCAGGGTGCCAACGGCTTCAGCTTTCTCGAATACGAGCTGATATCGGTACGTGCCGACGCGCTGGGGCGCCACGGGCTGAAGGTGGAAACGGCGCTCGCTGCCCTGAAAGCCTGGACGCCGGAGCGCCAGAGCGCGGAGGAGCGCGAGAGGCTTCTCAACGAAGCCTCCGACGCCGTCTGGGCATTCTTCGTGCAGCGCGAGGTCTGCGGGCTCAGAAACAACCGCGATGCCATAGAGCGTTACGGCATTCCAAACGAGGTGCTGGCCCGATTGGGCGCAGTGCGAAAATGACGCCCGGCGATGCTGTCGTCTTCCTCCCCTATTGATCGGAAATCAGCGGTGCCGAAATATGGCTTTGGTACCGAACCAGTGTGAAAGGGAATGCGATGCCAAGCTCAATCCGGATCGGCAATCAGGATCTCGCCGCCGACGTCTCCTCGCTCGGCGCAGAAATGCAGGCGCTCGTCACCAACGACGGACGCTCCTGGTTGTGGACGGGCGACGCAGCCTTTTGGACCGGGCGGTCGCCGATCCTGTTTCCGATCGTCGGCAAGGCGCCTGATGACACGGTGGCGATCGACGGCACACTCTATCCGATGGGCCAGCATGGCTTTGCCCGACGCAGCGAGTTTGCGCTTGCCGCATCGACGCCGACAATGTGCCGGCACGAACTCGCTGCCTCCGCGGCCACGCGGGCGGTCTATCCGTTCGATTTTCTGCTGGCTGTGGAACATGCAGTAGAGGGCCGGATGTTGACCGTGACGGCAGAGGTCGGCAGTCGTGACGCAAAGGCGCTGCCGTTCGGTCTCGGGTTTCACCCGGCCTTCGCCTGGCCGCTGCCGGGCGGTGCCGGCCGCGCCCACACCATTTCGCTCGACAATCATGGCGAGCCGGCGCTCGTCCGGCTGGGAGGCGGTCTCATCAACCCCACGATGCTGCCCTCGCCCTTCGACGGCGGGCGGCTGGTGCTGGATCAGGCAATGTTCGACCAGGATGCGATGATCTTCCCCGAAGGTGCGGGCGAAGGTTTGTGTTACGGTGCCGAAGGCGGGCCGACCTTGCGCTTTCGTTTCGAAAACCTGCCCAATCTAGCCTTGTGGACCAAACCGGGGGCGCCCTTCATTTGCATCGAGCCATGGCACGGAACGGCCGCCGAAGCGGAAGGGTCGAACGAGTTGTCGAAACGGCCCCATACGACGCTATTGGCGCCAGGGGCGACCGCTCGCTTTTCCTTCACGGTCGAGATCTTGCAATAAGAAGGCGCGCCCTTGCCGGGCGCGCGAGGCAGGCTTCCATCGGGCGGTATTTCTGCCGCGGTCGCCGGAGCGATTGTCAGTGGGCTCCGGCCCCATCGCCGGCCTGCGGCTTCCGGGTGAGCAGCAGCGCTACGGCGGCAATGGCGAGAACCACCCCGATGACGGCGAAGGTATCGGCAAAGCCGAGGATGAGGGCCTGGCGCCTGACGAGCTGGCCGAGGGCGACAATGGCTTTGTGCGCGGCGAGAGCGGTGTCGGAAACGCCGTGTTGCATGAAATAGCTGGTTGTTTGCGCAAGCCGGTCGCGGACTTCGTCGCGGGAGAGCGTCACCGACTGGCCGATGATATTGGAATGAAACTGCTCACGTTTGGTCAGCACCGTGCCGAGCGTCGCCGTGCCGACAGCGCCGCCGAGGTTGCGCAGCATGTTGGTCAGGCCAGAGGCAGCGGCCGCATCGGATGGAGCGATGCCGGCGGTGGTGATCGCGGTGATCGGTGTCAGCACCAGCGCCTGGCCGACGGCGCGGACGATGTTCGGTATCCAGAACTGGTCGCCGGCGGTATCGGCCGAAAGCGTGACGTTGAGGAAACAGCTGATCGCAAAGATGGAGATGCCGAGGAAGCCGATATATCGGGCATCGAAGCGTTTCATCATCATCGGGACGAGCGGGATCAGCAGCAGCTGCGGCAGGCCCGTCCAGGCCAGCACGTTCCCGATCTGCTCGGCATTATAGCGCTGCACCTGGCCGAGATATTGCGGCAGGATATAAACGGTACCGAAAAGCGCGACGCCGACCAGGACATTGACCGCGACGCCGACGCCGAAATTCCGCTGCTTGAGCAGACTGAGCTTGACCAGCGGCTTTTTCACGGTGAGTTCGATCCAGATGAAGGCGGCGAGAAAGACGAAGGCGAGGATGCTGAGCTTGACGATGAAAGGCGAAGCGAACCAGTCCTCCTTGTTGCCCTCCTCGAGCACCGTCTGCAGCGCCGAGAGACCGATCGCCATGGTGACGATACCCGCCCAATCGCCTTCCTTAAGGAGGCCGAGCTGCATTGGCTGTTTGTCGAGCGTGAGCCCGAGGGCCGTGGCCATGATCGCGCTCGGCACGGCATTGATGAAAAAGATCGTCTGCCAGCCATAGTTTTCCGTGAGATAACCGCCGATAGTGGGGCCGATCGCGGGTGCGAAGGTGACGGAGAGAGCGAAGAGGGCAAGGCCAAGCGGCTGCTGCGATTTCGGCAGCTTGGTCAGCACCATGGTGAAGGCCATCGGGATCAGCACGCCGCCGGCAAAACCCTGCAGGCCGCGCATCACGATCATCGTACCGAGATCATGGGCGAAGGCGCAGGCGATTGAGAACAGCGGGAAAAGGATCGAATTGACCAGGATATAGCGGCGGAACGAGAACACGCTGCTGAAATAGGCCGTCAGCGGAATGACCACGATCTCTCCGATGAGGTAGGAGGTGGATATCCAGGCGCCATTATCGACGCCGGTTCCAATGCCGCCCTCGATGTCGAGCAGAGAAGCATTCGTGATCTGGATGTTGAGGATCGCCATGAAGGCGCCGATCATACCAGCAAGAACGGCGATCCATTCCCTGCTGCTGGCGCGCGGCTGCGATATGGCGGCGGTGGCTGTAACGCTGGACATGACACGATCTCCTGCTTCGGCGCTAGTGACGAACCGCATCGGCCTTAGTGTCGATGCTTGGCTGGACGGACATGCCAGGACGCAGATCGCCGTTGGCGGTTTCGCCATCGAGCACGATCTTGACGGGAATGCGCTGGACGACCTTGGTGAAATTGCCGGTCGCATTGTCCGGAGGCAGCAGAGCGAATTCTTGACCGCTTGCCGGAGCGAGGCTGTCGACATGGCCGTGATAGATGCGGCCCGGAAAGGTATCGACCTCGATCTCCACCGGCTGGCCGGCCCGGACGTTGGTGAGTTGCGTTTCCTTGTAGTTGGCGATCACATAGACTGCACTCGTGGGTACGACCGACATCAGCTGGGTGCCCGCCTGAACATACTGGCCGACCCGCAGCGTCCTGTTGCCGACGGTGCCGCCGACAGGGGCGGTAATCGTTGCGTAGGAGAGGTTCAGTTCAGCCTGATGCTGGATAGCCTGGTCATGGGCGAGCGTCGCCTTCGCCTGAGCAAGTTCTGCATTGAGAAGATCGACCTGCTTGACAGCGGCGTCCAGCGCAGCGTTATCGCGAACAATGGTTGCCTGAGCTGCAGCGATGGCGGAGGCCGCCTGCTGTGCCGTCTGAACCGGCGCATAACCACTGGTGGCGAGATTGGCGTAACGCTTATTGTTTTGTTCGGCGAAGGTCTCGTTTGCCTTGTCGACCTCGACCGTGGCGCGGGCAGCGGCAATCGTCGACTGCTGGATGTCGAGCGAGGCCTGTTTTGCGTTGAGCGTGGCTTCGGCCGCGGCGACATCGGCCCTGGCCTGATCGAGGGCGGCACGGAAATCGCGATCGTCGATGCGAGCGAGCGGCTGACCGGCCTTGACCTCCTCGTTATCGCTGACGAGAACTTCCGCGATATACCCCGATACCTTTGGCGCAACAGTCGTATTGTCGGCCTTCACATAGGCGTCGTCGGTGGAAATTTCGAAGCGGCCAACGGTCCAGTAATTATGGCCGTAATAGGCGGCAGCAGCGATCAGGCCGATGGCCATAGCGCCCAACAACAATCCGCGGCCACGACGCTTGCGGGCGGGAGGTTCCGAAACGGTGGCAACCTCGACGATGCGAGGTGTGTTGCCGGCATCAAGGCTTGCAGGCGCGGCTTCCGCCGTAGTTTCCGTGACAGGCGCTCTGTTGTTCAGAGTCTGCAGCGTTTTGATGGACATTGCCTTTCTCCTGTTACTGGTCGCTGTCGCTACCGGCCGCGGCCTTTTAATTCACGTCAGTTCTGATTTAGGAAACTTGTCACTTTCCAAAATATGCTCTATAAAATTGGTGTCAACTAGAATTTGGAAAATAGCCATGGTCCAAAATCACAAAATCGAGAAGAGACCGCGAGGACGACCGCAAGTCCGCTGCGATGACGATACGAGAAGCGTCATCATCGAGGCGGCCAACCGGCAGTTCCATGAGAATGGGTATGCCGCTGCAAGCATCGCCGCGATTGCGCAAGAGGCTGGTGTCTCGACCAAAACGCTCTATCGGCTGTTTCCGACCAAAGCGGATCTGTTTTCCGAGATGATCATCGAGCGGACGGGGCGCTTCCTCATGTCGCTCGATCCCGGAACACTCGCGGTAGCGGACCTCAGGCAAGGATTGGAGCGCATGCTGATAGCCTATGGCATGCTGACGCTCTCACTGGACACGATCACCGTGACCCGACTCGTCATCAGCGAGTCCGACCGTTTTCCCGAGATCGCCACGACCTTCTATGAGAAAGCGATCGTCAGGACCAACGCGCTGATGGAGGACTGGCTGCGCAGACAGATCGATCGCGGGCTGATCGCACTCGACGATCCACATGCCGCCTGCGGGATGCTGCGTGGGATGATGATCATGGAGCCCCAGCGCGCCGCGATGTTGCGCCAGCAACAGCCGCCTGGGGCCGAGGAAATCGCCGCGAGGGCGAAGATGTGCGCAGATCTATTCCTGAAGGGTTGCGCGCTCTGAAGTGTCGCTTGGGCTCCAGAGCGCAATGATTTTCTATGCCAAGCGACGCCAATGCCACTCAGTTCGGCGGAGCGCCCAGCGCATGCAGAATGCCGCGAAGCTCGGCAAGGCCGCGCATGCGGCCAATGGCGGGGTAGCCGGGTGTGACTGTTTTGTCGAGATCGTCGAGCATGCGGTGGCCATGGTCCGAGCGGAAGACGATGGTGTCTTTGGGGCCCCGGCTGCGGTCTTCCGCAACCAGTTCGCGGAGAACCGCGACCATATCGACATCGCCCTCCAGATGGGCGCTTTCATGGAACGTCCGGCCGTCGCCTTCCCGCGTCGTGGCGCGCAGATGCGCGAAATGAATGCGCGAGGCGAAGCGCCGCGCAATCGCCGGCAAGTCGTTATCGGCGCGCACGCCGAGGCTGCCGGTGCAATAACACATGCCGTTCGCCGCCGATGGCACAGCATCGAAGAGAGCAGCGTAATCCTCCGCCGTCGAAGCGATGCGCGGCAGGCCGAACAGCGAACGCGGCGGATCGTCGGGATGCAGCGTCAGCTTGACCCCGCGTGCTTCGGCAGCCGGCGTCACCGCCTTAAGAAATTCGATCAGGTGGCGGCGCAGCCGTGCCGCATCGATGCCGCTATAGGCGACAAGCTTCTCCCGGAAGGCCGGAATGGTCAGAGGTTCGGTGGTCGAGCCGGGCAGAGCCGAGGTGATGATGCGGGTGATCTCGGAAATCTCCTCTTCCGACATCGCCTCGAAGACAACGCGCGCCCGTTCGCGATCTTCTTCGGAATATTGCTGCGCCGCATCCGGCCGCTCCAGAACGAACAGGTCGAAGGCGGCGAAGCGCTCGTGATCGAAGCGCATGGCGGTGGCCCCGGTCGGCGTCACGAAATCGAGTTCGGTACGCGTCCAGTCCACGACAGGCATGAAATTATAGCAGACGATCGGAATGCCGCAGGCGGCGACCGCTTCTAGGCTGGCGATCCACGCCTCGATTTCGGCCTTCGCCTCCCCGCCCTTGCGCTTGACGGCATCCGGAATCGGAATGCTTTCGACGACTGACCAAACGAGCGGCGAGCGATCGACCGGCGTCGTCTCGATCAGCGATTGGCGTTCGCGCACTTCCTTCTCCGTCCAGGCCCTGCCGATCGGCACCTGATGCAGTGACGAGACGATATTGGTGGCGCCCGTCTGTCGGACATCATCGAGTGTCACCGGCGCCTCCGGCCCGAACCATCTCCAACCCTGTCGCATCTTTTTTTGCCTCCCTCGCCTGTTCGTTTCGTGGTGGTCTGCCGTCAGCAGAAATAATCGGGGTAACGCGAGCGCAGCGCGTCAACATCGGGAATGACGGCGCTTAAGTGATGGATCATCGCCTCACGTGCAGCCGCGGCATCATGGGCGGCGAGCGCGTCACGAATGAGCATATGTTCGCGCACCACATTGCCCATGCGCCCAAGCGCCGGCAACGTCAGTCGCCGTGCCCGGTCGATCTGCACCTTGGTCGTCTTCAGAATTGCCCAAATGCCGGGATAACCGGATATCTGCGCGATCGCCTCATGAAAGGCCTCGTCCTCTTCATGAAAGCTCGAGGCGTTGCCGACGGCGGCAAGCGACCGCTGCCGGTCGATGATGACATCCAGATGGGCAATATCGGCAGCGGTGGCGATCTGAGCCGCAGTCTCGACAGTAGTGCCTTCGAGGGCTTTGCGCACGACAACCGCCTCGGGGATCGCCGCGACAGGCACCCGCGAAACGACAGTGCCCGACTGAGGATAAATATCGACCAGCCCGCCTTCGGAGAGCCTGAGCAGCGCCTCGCGCACCGGCGTGCGGCTGACGCCGAAATCCTCGGCGATCCGCTTCTCCTGCAAGAACAGGCCGGGTGGCATCTTGAGCGAGACGATATCGGAATGAAGACGCTCGTAAATCACGCCAGCCGCAGTGACGCGGCGCAGCCTGCGACCGACTTCCTGAGAAATCGAGGCCGCAACTGGTTCGGTTTTTACAGCCTGCCGCATCAGTAATACCGGACTATTTCGAGCTGGCATACTAGTATATCAGTTATTGCAGATTGCCAAGACGGTCGGGAGAGTGTGTTGCATTTTGAGGTTCAGCGTCTTTTTAAAGCAGCGCGCTTCGATGCTGATCGAGGCTAGGTTTGGGAACTTAGATCGGCCGAAATGGTTGAGATCCAAATCAAGGAGGCGCCGATGAAGAACCCGGTACGACGCAAACGAAACGACAGTACCCGCGACGACGCGCTGCTGAAGGATTCATCCCCAGCCGGCGCACGCAAGGGGAAGATAGCGCGGCAAGTCGCACACGAAACCGATTCTCCGGCCGCTACCCGCGAGGACGAAATCCGGAAAAGGGCATACTCGTTGTGGGAGAAGGAAGGCAGGCCGGAGGGCAAGCATCGGGATCACTGGATCCGCGCCGAGGACGAGCTCGATGCGCGGCGGGGCGAGGTCGACAATCCTCCCAGGTTCGAAGCGCTGCGAGAGGCCGTGCGCGAGCATAGCGACGCCTTCCTAGTCAAGACCGATCTCGAAGACGCAGATCAACGCGAAGCCTCACCCGGCACTCGCGAGCAGGATTAAAATCGCAGCCGTGAGCCAGTTCAGGAAAGGGCCCGACATGGTTGATAAACAAGATTTGCACGCCGGATTCACCGGCACACCCGTCGAGCAGCCTGAAGGAGTGGCCAAGGTCGCCCAATCGGCGGCCAGCGGGGTGAAACGTGAGGTCTATGCAGTCACCGCCGGGGCTAGAAGCCACCCGCACACCGCAAGCGCATTGCTCACTATTGGTATTCTGGCGTTCGGCTTCGGTTATCTCCTAGGTCGATCATCGGTGGAAAGCTCTACGTATTCATATTGGCGATAGCCGCACACCCTACCGAAGTGGGTGCCGCTTGATGACAAAGCTTCTTAGTTCGCACCTCAAACGTGTTTTCTGACCGGAGCAGCTTTGCTGGTCTGGGTCGTTGCGGCCCATCGCCGAGGAGAGCAAGGAGCATCCGGCTTTGCTGTTGCCGGAATATGACAGTGAGAAAAGGTGGGTTCTGCTCGCGCTCACGGCTTGACAGCGGTGACAACGGTCCTTAGCGAGGCTGGAAAATGACATCGCAGGACTGGTAAAGTGAATTATTTCAAGCAACTCGTGATTGCGATGCTTCACCCCGGAAACGGGTCTGGAAGCGCGCTTGATCGAACCAACGGCATTGCGGTCTTTCTCTTCGCAATCCTGCCCGGACTTTCGCCCAACTTTAACTCTTTCATCCTCCTCGGGTCGATGGTATCGGGCCTCTATCTCCTGGCGAGGGCTCGCTTTCCTCTAAACCTGTCGAAGTCCGACCGAGTGGTTGCCATTTGCATGACGATCTACCCGGTGGTGATGATCGTCAGCATATTCGTCAATCCGCCTTTCTCCGAAGAACTGGATTGGATTTTCCGGCTCCTGCCCTTCTTTTCGATCTGGCTGATTTTGCCGCGTATGCGTCAATCTCCCGATGGCCGGCTTGTGCCGCTCTTTATCGTCGGCGCGGGTCTCGGCATGATCGTCACCTTTCTTTTCAGCCTGCTTCAGGTCTTGTTGCTGATGCCCAGGGCGGAAGCGGGAACCTCGAACGCGGCGCTGCTGGGCGTTATCGGTGTTCTCTTCGGCGGCGTCGCGCTTCTCAACATTCAATCCCCCAAAAGCATGGAGCAAAGGATTGCGATACTGGGATATGCCGCGGGACTAGGCTGCGCGTTGCTCTCAGGAACGCGCTCGGCATGGCTGGTCATCCCGGTTCATCTCGTCATCTTCCTGTGGTATTTTCCCAAACACCGCTTCCACGTGAGCCCGCGCAGCCTCGCTGTAACCGGCTCCGTGCTGTTGCTGGGGCTTCTCGCCCTGGGGAGCGACCAGGTTGTCTATCGCGTCCGTGAGCTCCAAAACAATCTGTCGTCGCTCGAAAGCACCCAAGGTGACATCACTTCGCTGAGCGCGCGGGTCGCTCTCTACAAAGGCGCCCTCGCTGCCATAGCCAAGGATCCATTGACCGGTTATGGCCCGCAAAACCGGATGGCTGCGGTCTTGGCAGAACTCCCTGACGGCATAAGGCCGCAGCTGCCCTATTCGCATGTTCATAACGGCTTTCTGACCGCGGGAATCGACGCCGGCTTTGTCGGTATCGCGGCGCTTTCACTGCTGCTCCTGACGCCCCTGATCGGCGCGTGGAAGAAGGAGCCGGGCCCTGGCCGGGACCTAGCCATAGCGCTCGCCCTTCTGCTTATCAGCAGCTACATCATTACCGGCAGCTTCGGCATCATGTTCAACCAAAAGGCATTGGATCCGATCTTCGCCTATATGGTCGCCCTCATTTGCGCAGATCGGGGTAGCACACGCTTTGCACCCGTCGTCGGAAGCTGATTTGCCGCGCATGAGGCTGGGGCGTGTTGACGCTTTCAGGCTGCCGTAATGGTTTCGGCCCCGGTGAAGGCCAGATCCGAAACCTCGCCCGTTGACGAATAGCCGGAAACCAGCTCTGCCAAGGTCGCACGTGCCGCGACCATGTCGTTTCGATCCAATGCGGCGTTGAGCGAGTTGAGCTTCTTCGAAAGCTCCGGCCAGAACAGGAAATCCTCACGCGCCTTCATAATCCGCGGATGTTCGGTTGTCTCAGGATTATCCCCGATCAACAATTCTTCATAAAGCTTCTCGCCGGGTCTCAGGCCG
Organism: Rhizobium lentis; assembly: GCF_017352135.1. Taxonomy (NCBI): domain Bacteria; kingdom Pseudomonadati; phylum Pseudomonadota; class Alphaproteobacteria; order Hyphomicrobiales; family Rhizobiaceae; genus Rhizobium; species Rhizobium lentis. The sequence goes on along the minus strand of NZ_CP071455.1, from coordinate 786,596 downwards.
GTAACGGAAAGCTCGATGTCCCCTTCGGGATTATCGTCGTCACGGACGGTCAATCCGGAAAGCTCGACCATCTTGCGGGCGAGGTCTGCGATGCGAACAGGCTCGCCCATATCGAGCAGGAAAACGTCCCCGCCCTCGGCCATGGCGCCGGCCTGAATGACAAGCTGCGAGGCTTCTGAAATGGTCATGAAATAGCGGGTTATTTTCGGGTGCGTCAGGGTAACCGGGCCGCCTTCCTTGATCTGCTGCCGGAACAGCGGCACAACGGATCCGGAAGAACCCAGGACGTTTCCGAAGCGGACCATGGAGAAATTCGTCCGCGCTCTGTCGGCGGCCGGTTCTGCCGCAAGCGCCTGCAGAACCATCTCCGCCAGCCTCTTGCTGGCGCCCATCACATTCGTAGGGCGCACGGCCTTGTCCGTGCTGATCAGCACGAAATTCGAGACCCCGCATTTATTCGCCGCGCGGGCGGTGACCAACGTCCCCATGACATTGTTCTTGATGCCTTCAACGGCATTATGTTCGACGAGAGGCACGTGCTTGTAGGCGGCGGCATGATAGAGCGTCTGAGGCCGCCAGCTCTGCATGATATGTTCCATGCGATCCTGGTCGCGGACGGAACAGAGGATCGGGACGATCTGCACGCTCTCATGCTTGTAAAGTTCGGCCAGCTTCAGCAATTCGGCGTGGATATTATAGAGCGCAAACTCGTTCTGATCCAAGAGGATAAGGCTCGACGGCGCATTGCGCAGGATCTGGCGACATAGCTCGCCGCCGATCGAGCCGCCGGCGCCCGTGACCATCACCACCTTGTTGCGCATCGCCTTGTCGAGCAGTTCCTGCCGCGGCGCTACCGCTTCCCTTCCCAGCAAGTCTTCGATCTCTAGTTCACGAATGTCGGAGACGGCGACACGCCCCTGAGCAAGCGCGGTGAGATCCGGCAATGTTCGAACATTCACCCTGGCTTTGCGGATGCGCTCCAGGATCTCATTGCGACGCTGTCGTGATGTGGAGGGAAGAGCAAGCAGCACGTTGTGCACGCCAAGAGCTTCGGCAAGCACCGGAAGATCCGATGGATCATAGATCGGCAAACCGCCCATGATGCCGCCCTTAAGGCGCGGATCATCATCAAGGTAACCGACGACATTGAGTTCGGCGCTGTTCGTCAAAGCGCCGGCGAGCTGGCGCCCGGCGTTCCCTGCCCCATAGATCAGCACTTTGGCGAGCGTATTCTGGTGGAGGATACGCTGATAGGTATCCCCGAGCCAATAACGGATACCCAACCGCGACAGGCCGATCGCAATCAGCAGCAGGAAGGGCTGGAGAATGCCGACGGTTCTCGGAACGCCCGGGACGCTCAGCGCCGTGAATATCGTCATGAAGGCGACGCCGTAGATCGCAACGGCCTTCAGCACCGCAATGAAAGCGGCCATATTGGCATAACGGAAGATCGCCCGATACATGCCCATGACGATGAAGATCGGAAGCGCCATGCACAAGGAAACGAAGACCGGCAACCACTGCACGCCGGTTAGCACCGTCCATTCGTTCAGACGGAAGCAATAAGCCAGCCAGATCGTCAGGACGCAAAGGCCGGAATCCACCAGCAAGGCGAGCGCGCGTTTGGCAGCACGCGGCATCGCCAGCAGAGGGGCGACGAGCGCCTGCATCGGCACTAAGAACCATCCCGAGCGTGGCGTCTCAGTGGGGGTATTTTCAGGCATTGCTTCCCAGCGTCTCGCGGATCAATCGGACAACCACCTTCTTGTCATTTTCTGCAACGGGCGCAACTGAAATAATCGGAAATCAAAGTCTTCCGCACCGCTTATCTATCAGAAGTAGGTAATCTAATGCTTTATACCCCTACGGCGGAGTACCTTCTCGGCCGTCAGAAACAGGATGCGCATGTCGAAGCCGATCGAGCGCCGCTCGAGATATTCGATATCGAATTTCACCTTCTCCGGAATCGGCAGTTCGTCCCGCCCGTTGATCTGCGCCCATCCGGTCAATCCGGGCAGGAGTTTGTCGACGCCGTGGGCCGTGCGCAATTCGATCAAATCATACTGGTTGTAGAGCGCCGGCCGTGGCCCGACGAAACTCATCTTGCCGCCCAGAATGCACCAGAGCTGCGGCAGTTCGTCGAGACTGGATTTGCGCAGAAACGAACCGATCGGCGTCAGAAACCGCTCGGGGTTTTCGAGCAGATGTGTCGCGACTGTTGGCGTGTCGACGCGCATGCTGCGGAATTTCGGCATCAGAAAGATCTGATTGAAACGTCCGACACGTTTTGACCAGTAGAGAATTGGTCCTGGCGACGTCAGCCGTACACAAAGCGCGACGACAAGGATCGGAAAGAGCAGGATGATCGACGCGACCAAAGCCAGGAAAAAGTCCACCGCCCGTTTCAAACCCATGCTCCGCACTTGTTCCATTTGCCTCGTCAGCGGATTTCCGCCATGCGCCACCGCGCCGTATCGTCAAAAAGACGTTTCGCGTCAACTCCGGCCGGCGCCGTTCCTTGGAACACTGTCGGTTTTTACTTCGTCATTTCAAACGGGAATGTCGGCATGCCCCGCTAGGCTTGGCCGATAGATGATGGACGATTTTCGGCTGACGATTTCACTGAAATGTCCCTTCCGCCGCCAGCTCCCACATTGGGAGCGAACTGCGAGGCTTCGCCGGCGCGATCGCTTCCTGGTCTATCTCACCAAGGCATCCGGGTCTTGAAAGACCCCTCCCCTACTTTGCGCGACGCAACCGCAACGCCGTCCGACCGACCATGATCGCCTCAGCGCCAGAAACGTTTCGTTTCGACAAAGTTGTCGTGCGCTTCTGCCGCTTGTTGAAGGAGCTTCGCCTTGTCGTTCGCGCCGAGGAGCTCTTCCGCGCCCGCCACATCCAAAAGTCCCAAGGCCGACAGCATATCCGAAGCAGTGGCGAGATCGTTCAGAGAACCGAGCTCATCCTGAAGATCTGACATGGCCGTGATGAAGCGACGGTGGCGTTTGCTTTCCCCTTTGCTCGCGTAGAGCGGCGCAAAGAACTCCGCCGCATAGCGCAGTTTCTTTGCGGCTATGCGCACCTCATGGCGTGTCTCGTCGTCGGCCTCGATGAGATTGGTGCCGCGCTTCGCCACCTTTTTCCAAAGTTTATCAAACACACCGGCGGCGAAATCCCTTGAAGACTGATCGTGCCCTGCTTCGCCCGATTGGTTAGTTCGCCAGTCTCTGATGGAGATCCACTCGGCGGTATCGATCATCAAGGAGCGCGCACGCACCGAGGAGAGCGCTGCTTTGACCGCCCCGTAGGCGTCATCACGAGCGTCTCGAAGACGGTGCGACAGAGCTTCGCCCGAAGCGCGGTCGATCATCACGTCGATGTTGCGGGCATCGCCAAGCTCCGAGGCAAGCCATTTCAATTCTTCTCGCAGGTGGTCGAAACGGCTGTCCTCAAACAGGGATTTGGAGATTGAACAAAGGGAGCGCAGCCGTCGCAGCGACACACGCGCCTGGTGCAGGGCTTCGGCATCGCGGGACCAAGTCAGCGCCATTTCATTGAGACGAAACTGCCTGAGACAGGCCGCGGCGATGTGCGCGAAAGCGGTTGCCGCGCTCATCTCGGACGTGAGCGGAGTGGGGCTTGCTTTCACAGCGCCGGGTGCTGCCCCCAGCAGACGATAGCCCCGTTCCGCTTTGCTGAGCACCCCGAGATGCACCGGCGTCATCTGATCGACCTTTCGGGCGAGCGCAAACAGCGCTGTCGGTGAGCCTGCCTTCCTTTCAAACTCGATCTCGCAAAGCGGCGCCTCGCGATCCGCCGCGACCACTTTGCCGAGGTCCAAGGCGACTTCGATTGTGGCGTCGCCATCGGCGACGTTCCAACGATGCCGTTTGACATGAACCTCGAACACGGGCGCCAGCTTCGGCCCAGCGCCCGCCAGCAGGTCTCGGATTTCGGGATCATCAAGAACTGGTAGATCGCCCGCGACTGGTTGTTCCCATTCCTCGCGTGTGTACGATCCGACCGCGGCGCCATTGCCGGCCTTGACGGTCTGTATCCGCTCGTTTCCCGATTGCCGGATGCGCAGCGATACGCCGCGCTTGGAAAGTTCCCATCCGGGAGCGTCAAAATAAATGGACTTTTGCTGAAGGATCGTGGGCGAGGAATCGAACGGATTCTTCTTCAGGAGCTGTGCCGCACCAGATGACGAAAGTTCGAACTTCAGTTCTGTTTCATGCATGATCACCTCGGCCCAGGTCCTTCGCCGTAACGACGGAGAGCGCCGTATATTCAGTCATAAAACTGTCATAAACAACCGTACCCGCAGCCCTCAGGCCCGCAAGCCTGTAGAAGACGCCGATTACCGGCAAGATTCAGCGCTGACGCCAACGCTGCCAAATCGGGGATCTCGCCTTTCAGATCTGGTGGGTTCAAGGATGAAGTGCGACTTGCGATGGATACCAATGGGGCGCCGCGAGCTTGATCTGATGCTCGCCCGTCTCGGCCTCATCAACGAGCCCGTCACCAACGATCCGATCCGGTTCGTTGCAATCCTGGGGAAAATCTCTGAGACCGAGTGCTTGATCTGATTTGATCAGCAAACCAGCAGCGGATGCTCTACCTGCAGACTATGATCGCCCCAAATCGAGGGGAGATCTGATGACAAGACGCACCACGGTCCATGACTTGCAGAGCCAAAAAGGCTCGCGCAAGTGGCTTCAGCTGCATGTTGACAACGCTGAGGAAGCCGCGGCAGCGATGGAGTGCGGGATCACCATCCTGTCCTGCGAACCGAACCACAATCTCGAAACCATTCGCGCGGCCGTGCCGTTTGCGTTCCTGTCGGTGGGCATGCCTCACGGTGCCGTTTCATCGCAGCAAGAAGCAATCCGTCTCGGTTTCGAGATGCTGAAACGTGGCGCCGACTCCATCTATTGTTCGCATTCTCCCTATTTCATCGAGGCGATGGCGCGGGAAGGCATACCTGTGACCGGTCATGTCGGGCTCGTTCCAAACCGCGCCACATGGACAAATTTCCGAGCGATCGGCAGGACACCGGAGGAGGCGCTACGCGTACTACGCGCCGTGAGGGATCTCGAGAATGCGGGTGCCGCTGCGATCGAGGTCGAAGTGGTGCCAGTGCGCCTCGCCGACTACATCACCCGCAACACGCCGATGATCACCATGGGAATGGGCTGCGGTTCGGCTTGCGACACGCAATATCTCTTCTCGTCGGACGTGCTTGGCACGCATGCGGACCACTATCCCCGCCATGCCAAACGATACGCCGATTTCGTCGCCCTCACGGCCGAGCTGCAGACAAAACGCGTTGAAGCCTTCCGCGCATTTGCTGCCGATGTCGCCAGCGGCGCCTACCCCGAAACGAGGCATCAGGTGGATATGGATGACGCCGCCTTCGAACGCTTCTTCACTCTCGCCCAATCGATCTGACGGAGACCCCGATGGATGACCTGAGCTTTGGCAAACTCAACAAGCGGGGCGATTGGGCTCCCGACGGACGGATCGAGACCGCCCCTGTCTTCACCCTGCCTCCGAAGCCGGTGGCCCTCCTGAAATGGCTGCCACACTATTTCTTGCCGTGGAACGTGCTCTTCGCGGCCTCTGCCGTCGCCTATTGGCATTTGATCGTGCCGGAACTGCGCCTGTATATCCTTCGCACCCAGGAAAACCGCTTCAAGTACAATGGCAAGTTTCCCGGCGACAACAAGCGCCTGCCGGTATGCAAGAACCTCAACGTCTACGCGGCGCGCGTCGAGGATGGGACGGTGCTGGTCGAACTGCCGGTCTGAAGCATCCGGTCGGAACGCGTTTTTACTTTCTCTCTCACGCGAGGCTTGGTCATGTCCTCTTTTGTCATCGTAGGCGCCGGAGAGTGCGGCGCACGCGCAGCCTTTGCGCTGCGTGAACGGGGTTTCGACGGCGCTGTCACGCTCGTCGGTACGGAACCGCTCTTGCCCTATGAGCGGCCGCCACTCTCCAAAGATGCCATCGTCGCGGGCGCCCAGCCGACGTTCGTTGCCGATGCCGCCCGCTTCGAGGCGGAGCGCATCCAGATAATCACAGGCGTGTCGGTGATCGCAATCGACCGGAACGGAAGAAACGTCGCGCTGTCGAACGGCTCCCGGCTTCCATACGACAAGCTTCTTCTGGCAACTGGCGCCAGTGCACGAGAACTACCAGCTGCGCCGTATTCGCACGGCCGCATCCGCGTCCTGCGCAGTTATGGCGATGCCTCCGCCATCCGCCCGCACATGGCCGAAGGCAACCATATCGCGATCATCGGCGGCGGGTTCATCGGCCTGGAGCTTGCCGCTAGCGCCCGAAAACTCGGCGCAGGCGTCACGCTTCTCGAAGGCCTACCGCGCGTTCTTACCCGCGCCGTGCCAGCAGAAATCGCGGAGGTGGTCTGCAACCGCCATCGCGGCGCGGGCGTGGACCTTCTCTTGGGCATAAAAATCGCCGCGATCGATGAACGACCGAGTGACGTGCGCATCTCGCTGGAAGACGGCCGGGTGATTGCGGCAAACCTTGTGGTCGTCGGTGTCGGCTCGATTCCGAATGTGGCGCTCGCCGATGCGGCCGGCCTTGTCATTGACAACGGCATCGCGGTCGATCAGCATCTGCAAACAAGCGATCCCGATATCTTCGCGGCCGGGGATTGTTGCTCCTTTCCGATCCGTCACTACGGTGGCCGGCGTATCCGGCTAGAGTCCTGGCGCAATGCGCATGAGCAGGGCGCGCTTGCCGCCGCCAACATGATGGGCGCACAAGAAACCAGCGCCGCTGTGCCGTGGTTCTGGTCGGATCAATACGATCTGACGCTGCAGATCGCGGGGCTTGCCGAGGGGGCTGTAACGACGGTTCGACGTGATCTGTCTACCGAGGCCTTCATTCTCTTCCATCTTGGCGCCGATGGCCGCCTGCTTGCCGCGAGCGGCATCGGACCGGGCAATGCGATCGCTCGCGATATCCGGCTCGCCGAGATGCTGATCGCCGCCGGACGTCATCCCGATCCGGCAGCGCTCGCCGCACCGCAGATCAAGCTGAAACAACTGCTCGCCGCCTGATCTCCCTCATCTTATCAGTATCAACTTTAATAGACCGCTCGATGGCGGTTCGACTGAGGATTGTCATGACCACCCATGTGCTCACAATATCCTGCCAATCGACGCGCGGGATCGTCGCGGCGATTTCGAGCTATCTGGCGGAGAAGGGCTGCAACATCATCGATTCCAGCCAGTTCGACGATCTCGATACCGGCAGGTTCTTCATGCGCGTCAGCTTCATTTCCGAGGAGGGTCTGTCCGGCTCGGCGATCAGCGCCGATTTCGCTGCCGTCGCCGCGCCCTTCGAGATGGATTACGAATTCCACGACAGTGAGAGCCGCATGAAGGTGCTGCTGATGGTGTCGCGCTTCGGCCATTGTCTCAACGACCTGCTCTACCGCTGGAAGATCGGCGCCCTGCCGATCGACATTGTCGGCGTCGTCTCCAACCATTTCGACTACCAGAAGGTCGTCGTCAACCACGACATTCCCTTCCACCACATCAAGGTGACCAAGGAGAACAAGCCGCAGGCCGAAGCCCAGCTCGTCGATCTCGTCGAGCAGACCGGCACCGAGCTGATCGTGCTCGCCCGCTACATGCAGGTCCTCTCCGACCAGCTCTGCAAGCAGATGTCGGGCAGGATCATCAATATTCACCACTCCTTCCTGCCGAGCTTCAAGGGTGCCAACCCCTACAAGCAGGCCTACAGCCGAGGCGTCAAGCTGATCGGCGCGACCGCCCATTACGTGACCGCCGACCTCGACGAAGGCCCGATCATCGAGCAGGACACCGCGCGCATCACCCATGCGCAGTCACCCGACGACTATGTCTCGATCGGCCGCGACGTCGAAAGCCAGGTGCTGGCGCGCGCCATCCACGCCCATATCCATCACCGCACCTTCATCAACGGCAACCGCACCGTCGTCTTCCCGGCCAGCCCCGGAAGCTACGCCTCCGAACGCATGGGCTGAGAGATGGTCGAGGTCATCGACGGCAAGCTTGTTGCTGCATCCTTACTCGAGACGGTCAAGAGTGCGACGGCGGCGCTGGAAAAGATGAGCGGCGTCACGACAGGCCTTGCGGTCATCATTGTCGGCGACGATCCGGCAAGCCACGCCTATGTCGGCTCGGTGGCATAGCAATGATCAACCCGCGAGGCCACGGCTGCCGTTCCTGTGTGGTAGATCAAAACTCGGCCAGACCTTAATCTTGGCGCGAGCTGGAATCTAGACCACTTCGCGCCTGTGTGGCAGGGAGCCGCCACGAGCTCTGACGGCGGCTTCCCGGTTCCTTGCATCAGATGACCTGACCGCCGGAAACTTCAATCCGCTGTGCGGTTATCCAGCGGTTGTCGGGACCTAGCAGGCTTGCGACCATGGGACCGATATCGTCAGGGACACCCACACGACCGAGCGCAGTCATGCCGGCGAACTGCTTGTTGAGATCGGGCATGTCGCGAACCGCGCCGCCGAGGAAGTCGGTCTCGATGGCACCTGGTGCCACCGTATTGGCGGTGATGCCGCGTCCGGCCAGTTCCTTGGCCATATAGAGGGTCAGAATCTCGACCGCGCCCTTTGCGGCGGAATAGGCCGAGAAGCCGGCAGCCGAGACACGGGTGAGGCCCGAGGAAAAATTCACGATGCGGCCACCATCGGCCAACAGCGGCAGGAGCGTCTGGGTGAGGAAAAAGACGCCTTTGACATGGGTGTCGAAGAGAGCATCGAACTGGGCCTCGGTCGTCTCGGCGAAACTCGCCATTTCGCCCTGGCCAGCATTGTTGACCAGATGATCGAAGTTGGTGCGGCCCCAGGTCGCCGACAGGGTATTCCGAACGTTGTCAGCGAAGGCCGCGAACGAGGCGACGTCCGTCACGTCGAGCTGCAGTGCCACCGCCTTGCGGCCGAGAGCTTCGATTTCGGCGACGACGGCTTGCGCGTCGGCAGCGCCGCTGCGGTAGGTCAAGATGACGTCCCCACCATGATGCGCGATGCTGACTGCGGTGTTGCGGCCCAGGCCACGGCTACCGCCGGTGATGATTGAAACTGTATTCATGTGCGTTCTCCTTCAATCTGTTTGTGGGTGACAGGGGTTTTATGACAGGGATCGCGGCTCGGAGGTTGCCGAATCCTCGCTATGCCTTGCCTATTTCTCCAGGCCAGCACGTGCTGTGGGCTGCAGAATGACTTGAGCTACCGCAAGCCCTTACGGTCGGCATTGTCGCGGAATTCAGAATCCTTGCCTAATCCGCCAAGCCCGCTTGCGGGAGGTGCGCTCGCGCTTTAGGATGTCTGCATTCTGGTCGATCGGAGTGGAACACGATGAACAGCACTCTCCTCGAATGCGTGCGCCGTTTCGCCGACGCGAATGCTGACATGCATGGTGTCGCGCGCACGCCCATCCCCGGGCTTTTTGCCATGCGGTCGACGGCGTCGAGCGAAATGCAGTTTGCGATCTCCAAACCGCTGGTGGCCCTCGTTCTTCAGGGAGCCAAGCGGGTGACCATGGGGAGCACGACCTTCGATTTCGGGGCTGGAGATTCCTTGCTGATTGCCGCCGACGTTCCCAATGTCAGCCAGATTACGCGGGCCAGTGCCGGCGCCCCTTACTACTCGCTCGTACTCGATATCGATCTGGCGGTGACGCAGTCGCTCGTCTTGGAAATCGGCATTGCTCAAGCGGAAACGGGCGTTCCCATCCGCGTCGACCCGACCGAAGCGGAAGTCGCCGACACGGCACTGCGCCTGATGCGACTTCTCGATCGTCCCGCTTCAATCCCGCTGCTGCAAAGCCAGCTGATCCGCGAGATGCACTACTGGCTCCTGGCAGGTCGTCATGGCGCAGACATCCGTGCGCTCGGTATTAGCGATAGTCATGCCAGCCGGATTGGCCGGGCGGTCGCGCTTATCAGGAGCGCATATGCGGAGACGCTGGCGGTGGAAAAACTGGCCGAAGTCGCCGGGATGAGTCCTTCTTCATTCCACCATCACTTCCGGGCGGTCACGTCGCTGTCTCCGCTGCAGTTCCAGAAGCAACTGCGCCTCATCGAGGCGCGGCGGATGATGATCTCTGAAGGCTCACCGATCAGCAACGCGGCCTATGCCGTCGGCTATGAAAGCGTTCCGCAGTTCACGCGTGAATATGGCCGGTTGTTTGGAGCTTCACCAGCGCGGGATGTACGGGATAGTTTCGGCAAGAGCCAGATCGCGGCATGAGCCCGCCGTGACCCTACCTTTGACGCACCTTCATATGCGCCGTTCCGGAGTGCCGCTCTAATGCATGTGGTCGGCTTGTATGCGACCGGCATCGCCAAAGAGCTACTCAACAATTGTTCAAAGGGATTGCTATAGGAAGGCGATCCATCGTCCCGAAAAGACGGTGCTCACCCATATCCCGATCGACAGTCCACCTGCTATACGCGCACGCCGAGTATTCAGAATTCTTCTGATATCTGGTGACCCGGTAGCGAACCTGAGAGCAATCGCGTTTGTCCCGGCACACAGTAAGAGCAGCATCTTTGCAAGAAAAGCGGGGTTGCTGGTATATTGCTGAATTCGTACGGAGAGCATGAGCAATCCCGTTGTGAAAGCAACGAAGAAGCCGGCAAGTGCTATTCGAACGAGACTTCGCAAGGCGTCGTCGAAGGCGTGTCCCAGAACATTCAACAGCCGAAGATCGACTGTTACGATCGACCCTACGAGGAGACCGATTCCCAGGATGTGTAAAGCCGAGATCGCCGGGTAAAGCCCGGGGATGATCACGATCAGCCGGACCGCAGAGAGCGTTTCTATCCAATCGAATATTGAGGCTAACTGCATCCGTTCACCCCAGGCGCCCAGTCGCCCTCGTATGAAATGACCTCGCCGGTGGAGAGCCGAAGCCAGGTGCTGCGCAATTGATGTGTCGGCAAGCAGTTGCGGAGCGCCACGATCGTCACACGGTCTCCGACCTCTAGCCGGCCCTCGAGATCATAGAACATTCGGACCGGCGACAATTCGACAACGCGCTCGGCCCCAACGTCCTCCTTGCGCACGACCGGCGGCCCTAAATATTCATCTTTCCTGCCAAGTTCGTAGGCGGGAAGATCGCCGGAGACAACGCGTACCATGATGATAGGATGCGGTGGACTGAACGTCGTTGCGGTAACTTCTCCGACCAACACAATTGGATTGGACGCATCGTACCTTCCTCTGACGCCATGATGGGCCAACGCTGCCCCGCTCAACGCGAGGATGGCCGAAGCTGCCGTCAAGATCACTCGTTTGGTTCGAATGAGCATGGGATGTCCCTTCCTGCATTGACTACAAAATGTCTTCGATGCGGATTGGCAAGCGGCACCCTCACGCCCGTGGCATGATAAAGCGCATTGGCAATTGCCGTTGATGCTCCCACATCGCGCCATTTCCAAGACCCTTGAGAGCTGTTTCCTTGGCCAAAGGATCCGGCTCGTCGATCATCCCGACGTCAATCTCGCCTATATCCGCGTTGACTGCGACGATGTGGTCCGCCAGGTCGCAGTTTGGGTAACCGCCGAAACGTCCGTCGATTTCGGTCTCCTCGCGCAGCCTGCCGCTGATCGCCCACACAAGGCTACCGTAAATCTGGCTACGCGCCGTGCTCTGACCTCTCCCATGAGAACCCACGAGGCAGTTCAGGCTGCGAGGGAGCTTATCGTCAATCCAACCCCAACAACCAAGACAAAGAGCAATACGTCGGCGAGCAGCCCCCTGACGTAACTGTAGGTTGAGTGGTGGAAGCGGCTGAAATAGTCCTCGCGATCGTCCATGGTCGCCTCCGGTTTCCGCGAGCTCTAGGCAAACCCGCTGAGACTGCGTTGTCGATTGAAAGCAGCCTACGCCGGCTCTGTCGCAGGAATGTCTCCGGCGAACCTGTTAATTGTAATGAAGTGTAACGAGATGTCGCGAGATGGGAGGACCCGACGGCAGATAGAATTCCAATGCGCGAGCGCTGACCGCACATGCATTGGAACAAGGCGGTAAAGACGAACTGTTTGCAATGTTGTTCCTCTCATTCCCGGCGGCAGATGTTCCCCGATCGTCTTGCACGTGCTCGTTTCACAACAGCCAGAACACCGACCTCGGCCAGGTGACGATTTACAGAAATAGGCACGTTTCCTCAGGAAACAGGCATTCTGCTTTGCGCCTTCCGCGTCTACCTTCTAGCTCGCAGTCAACCGAAGCCAAATCTTCAAGACTATAAAAAGGACCGAATTTGCCTAAACCTTGGAACGCCGGGGACATTCCCCCTCAACATGGCCGCACCTTTGTCGTGACCGGAACCGGTGGGCTTGGTTTCGAGAGCGCCCTTGCGCTCGCCAAGGCCGGAGGCGATGTGATCATTGCCGGAAGAGACCGGGCGAAGGGCAAGGATGCGGTCAACCGGATAAAAACTATTACGCAGAACGCAAGGGTGAGTTTTGAAGTCATCGATCTGGCAAATCTAACATCCGTCAAGGCGATGGCCAGCCGGCTTGAGGAGATCTGCCCAAGCATTGATGTCCTCATCAACAACGCAGGTGTGATGACGCCTCCGACACGCAGGACGACCGACGACGGTTTCGAATTGCAATTCGGTACAAATTACCTGGCGCATTTTGCTCTCACGGCTCACTTATTGCCGCTTTTGCAGCGCGCCCCTCGGCCGCGGGTCGTGACCCTTTCGAGCATAGCGGTTAAGAGCGCAGGCGTCGTCATAGATTTCGAAAATCTGCAAGCAGAGCGCAGCTATAAACCGATGCCGGCTTACGCTCAGTCTAAGCTGGCATGCTTGATGTTCGCTCTTGAACTTCAGCGACGGAGCGATGCGGCCGATTGGGGTATAAAGAGCATCGCCGTCCATCCGGGTGTTTCAAGGACCAACCTTCTGCACAACGCACCGGGTCGATACAGTATGCACGGGATTATGCGCTCCCTACTGTGGTTTCTCTTCCAACCAGCGGCGCAAGGTGCACTCCCGACGCTATTTGCAGCGACGTCTCCCGATGCGAATAACGGCAGCTACTATGGTCCCGGCAGGCTTTGGGAAACTCGCGGTTATCCGAAGGTCGCGCCGATTCCAATGCAAGCCCTTGATTTGCATATTGCAGATCAACTCTGGCGGATATCTGAGGAACTTACAGGGCTCCGATTTGGCGAGCATCAGGCTTTGCCGCAGACGTCTGGTTTCGACGACTTCGAAGCCAGTATGGAAGGCTGAACTGATGGATCCGCTTGCTAGTGGTCCAGGCATTGCCCGACCCAGGCGGTGAAAGCGGTGCCGTTAATCGGGCCCTCGAGCACGAAAGGCGCGACGATACGGTCGTGGCGCAGTCGGGCGAGGAAGGTCAGCGTCTTCGAAGGCCATGGCCGCCGCGCCACACGGCATGGGTTTGAGATGTGCACCTATCTTGGCCGGCGCCAAACCACGCCCAGATCGGTCAAGCTGACCGATCCGCTCTGCCGTCGCCGTGCTACCCAAAGCGCAAGGCGGCCGCCCGCACTGTCATGCCCTCGGCAAGTGCGTCGGCAATGCGCTTGCGTAAATCCACGGAAAGAGGTCGCGCCACCGAGCACAGCGCGATGAGACCTGCTACTCATTTAAGCAGTGCGCACTGTTCGACTTGCGTACTGACTGTAGAGTCGCTGCTGGTTGAGAACGTCCTGTTTCGGTGCAGTGCCGAAGGTTCGGGAATACTCGCGACTGAACTGAGATGGGCTTTCGTAGCCAACCTTGTATGCGGCTTCGGCGACACTGGCCGCTTCCGACACCATCAGACGCCGAGCTTCCAGAAGGCGCAGTTGTTTTTGGAATTGAAGAGGCGTCATCGAGGTCAGGGCTTTGAAGTGTTGGTGAAACGATGACAGGCTCATTCTCGCCTCGCTCGCAAGTTGTTCAACTCTAAGCCTTTGCGCAAAATTTGTGTGCAACATCGCGACGGCTTTCACGACTCGTTCGACGTTCGATTCAGGCAGCGCCAGTTTGCACAGCTCACCTCCATGTGGTCCGTTAAGCAACCAATAGCAGATCTCGCGCATCACCGAGGAAGCTAGGATTGGAATGGCTTTGGGCGTCGAAGACATCCGAACCAAGCGCAGGATGCAGTCTGACAACGGCTCGTCAACCTTGCCGACAAAGAAGCAGGGAACAGCGCTTACCGTGGGAGTTGGCGGAGTGTCGAGCTGCTCGAGGACTTCACGCATGGTGGCTACATCGAAATCGATGGTAACACCAATGTAAGGCGTTTCGGGGCTTGCCTCCACGATCCGCCCCTTCGCTGGGACTTCCACGCTGACGACGAGGCACTCCATTGCACCGTAGTCGAGCTTTTCTGATCCAACACGGATCTCCTTGCTTCCCTGCAGGACCACGCACAATGACGGGCGGTACAAGGCGCGCATCGGCATCATTGCTTGAAACGACCGGACAATGTTGAAGCCATCGATCGGCGTGGGGAACAGACCCTGCCCTCCACCCTGCTCGTCAATATAGGCAGTAACAGCCGACAGCAGAGGTGTTGGCACTCGCGGCTCCGGAAGTCTCCCCGGCCAGGAAAGTACCCGGTTTGGAACCGGCATGCTCTCGCCTTCCGCAGGAATAGGCAAATTTCTTGAAGATTCAGGCATTTTGGTCATTGGACACTCCGTTTAGCTTGAGGTTGCCAACCAAGCGAGGAGCGAGCCAAACATGACAGAAATCACCGCTCGGTCAATACATCTCGAGCTGGGCTCCTGATCCGCCAAGGCGACGATAAGGGCGCCCAGAAGGTCGCGCGCGCATCCACGCTTTGCGCGTGCTGCCGACCAAGGTAACCGAGCGCCGACCCCGGCCCAAACTTCCATGTCAGTTCGCAGCCATCCTCGTCCGCCAGCACAGATATGCGCTACCGGGACTTGGCGCATCACCCGATATTTGGAGATAGATTATGAACGACCTCAGCAACTCCCGCCGCACTTTCCTAGCTCTTGCTGCAACAGCTCCGGCAGCAGTTGCGTTCGCCACCGCAGCTACGGCACAAAGCAGCGATGCACAACCGCCCACCTCGTCTCGCGCGGGTAGAGCAGCGATCATCACTGGATCATCACGAGGGATCGGGGCAGCAACAGCCCGCCGGCTGGCTCGTGATGGCTTTGCGGTAACTGTAAACTACCTGACCAACCGGGAATTGGCCGAGGCTGTCGCCAACGAGATCAAGGCAAGCGGTGGACGCGCGATTGTCCGCCAAGGCGACGTGGCTGATCCCGCAGCCGTCGGGGCTCTGTTCGATGCCAGTGATGAAGCATTCGGTGGTGTTGACGTCGTGATCAGCAATGCCGGTATCATGAACGTCGGTTCGTTCGCCCAGATGACTGACGACGCCTTCAACAGAATGATCGCAACCAACCTTACCGGCAGTTTCAACGTGCTGCGTGAAGCGGCGCGGCGTGTTCGCGACGGCGGAAGAATTGTAACCCTAAGCTCGAGCATTACTTTGTCAAATCCAGCGTTCACCGGAGCCTACGCCGCGACTAAAGCGGCGCAAACGATTTATGCTAGTGTTCTGTCTAAGGAACTCGGTGGCCGAAACATTTCGGTAAATGCCATTTCACCCGGTGCTGTTGACACGCAGCTTCTGCGCCAACATGGCGAAGAGGCGTTGCGAGGAATTCCGGAGCGGACGCCGCTGCGCCGGCTCGGTCAACCGGAAGACATCGCCGGTGTTATCGCAAGCCTCTGCGCGGGCGACGGGGCATGGATCAACGGTCAAAACGTCTTCGCGAATGGCGGGCTGAGCTAAGCTCAGGTTACCGATGTTGCGAGGGTGGCCGATGCAATGCAGCTCGCCTCGCAAGTCGTGGTGCAACCATCCGAGCGATGGCTCGGCTCGTTGACGTGCCAGCCTCACGCAGACGCGTCCTGAGGGGACCGCGGCCCAGATCGGTCGCTCAACTCAGACCCGACGCAGGTCGTATGGTTCTTTCAACGCTGTTGTTGTCGATCTCGATGCAACCATCGGTCAAAAAGATGCAGAGGCCATCCCAGTATTTGGCGAAATAGGCCAGTTCTTCTCCTAGCGGCGGCTTGCCGCATGTCCAAAGCGTGCTGCTGGTGCAGGGCCCACTCGCGGCATCCTCGGCTACGCATTCGAACTCCGAAGCACGGACCCTGTCGCCTAGGAAGCCGTATCGGAGGACACGATGAATAGGGGGGATGCCGGCCACCAGGCAGTCATCAGGGAGACACTGGTTTTACCCGTCGTCCGCGCCGAGCCCGTTCCACCAATGCTCTCAAGTTCCAAGTTCTTTTGCTAAGAGGTCGCTCGGGGTCGCCGTTGTCGTGACGTGGCAGCGAAATAATGGTCCGCATCCCTATGTTTTTAGAGATGAAGACGATATCGCCGCCATGCTGTCGAGCGACTGCCCGCGCAATTGCAAGTCCGAGCCCGATCCCGCCGGTCTGCTTATTGCGAGAAGCCTCCAGCCGAAAGAATGGAGCGAAGACCTTTTCTCTCATCTCCTCCGGAATACCTGGTCCGCGGTCCTCGACGACGATATCGACAGTGGCTTTGGTCTGGAGAATGGTCACCTTTGCCTCGCCTCCGTACCGAACTGCGTTTTCTACGATGTTGCGCACGGCACGCCTTAGTCCATCAGGCCGGCACCGGTATGTTATCTTCGCGGCGCGAACGAATGTAACTGGGTTGCCTAGGTCCTCCTGATCATCACAAATGCTGCCTACCAGCGCCTCGAGCTGTATAGGTCGTGTCTCCTCTTCCGTGGACTCCCCTCGTGCAAAGGCTATCGCGGCCTCGGTCATGCTTTGAAGTTCTTCGATCGTGGCCTGCATTTTTTGCTGGATCTGCTCATCTTTTACGAACTCCGTCCTGAGCCGGAGAGAAGTGAGCGGTGTTCGCAGATCGTGGCCGATTGCGGCCAGCATCTTGGTTCTGTCATCGATGAACCGATGTAGACGCGCCTGCATCTGGTTGAACGCGGCTGCCGTGCGCCGGATTTCCTCCGGCCCTTTCTCTTCCAGAGGGGGTAGATTTTCGCCACGCCCAAGTGCCTCCGCAGCTATCGCCAGACTTTTTAGGGGGCGCGCGATGCGGCTCCCTATCAAAACGCCGATGACAGCGAGGACAAGTGCCGTCAGAACCAGCGATCTCAGGGATGTTGACGTCCACCAACTTCCCTTTTTCATGTAGAACGCTGAATTGAGATATCTCCCGTCGTCCAGTTTGACGACCATGCCATACCCGCGTGCACCGGCAAAATACGTGTATTTCACTGGCTGAGGCAGCGCCCACAATTCCTGGAATGGTGTTCTCCAATCCTCGCCATGATTGGAGGACGCAACCTTATTTGCGTTGGGGATTTGTGCGACCGCCTCACCCCCTTCGAAAACGCGAACGAGATCAACATAATTTTCGAGCGGTCGAGCAAATTGCTTGACGGCTTCCAGCCGCCACGCAGGCGCATCTGCTGCCTCACGGTCCGTGATCCAAAACCGGGAATCTCCTGTCTCACTGGCCGTCAGCACCTGTTGGCGAAGCGGCGGCGCTGCCTCATTGACAAGACGAGTGAGCGTGCGAGCGCGACTGAAGAATTCGCTTTTAGCGGCTGCATCCAGCGCCTTGGAATGCTCGTTCCAAGATATAACAAACGTTATCGCCTGCGCTACGAGCAGGGCGGTCAGCATAAGCCCAATGACCTGGGCAGCGAGGCTTCTCGTCCAGGTTCTTATCATTCCTGAGATACCTCTGCCGAAAGACTGTAACCGCCCCCCCAATGCGTCTTGATGATGGATGGGTTTTTCGGATTGTCCTCGATTTTTTTCCTCAAGCGACTGACCTGATTATCGATACTGCGGTCGAAGATGTCCGCAGTTCGTCCAACCGTCAGATCAAGGAGCTGTTCCCGGCTCAGCACCAGCCCTGGCCGCTCCATGAACACTTTCAAAAGCCGGAATTCGGCCGAGCTCAGAGGGATCCCAACACCGTCATCGCCCGAGATTTCCTGTCGCCCGAGATTGACCCGCCACGGGCCGACGCGGACGTTCTTTGGAGTCGCCGTGGCAAATTGTGAGGTACTGTTGCCAGATCTCCGCAATACTGCGCGAATGCGCGCCAGCAGTTCCCTCGGATTGAACGGCTTGATCAGATAATCATCCGCACCAAGCTCCAAACCTATGATCCGGTCTGTGTCATCCGCCATTGCGGTGAGAAAAATAATGGGGATGTTGGTCGTCGCGCGCAGGTGGCGGCAAACGGAAAGCCCATCTTCACCAGGCATCATCACGTCGAGAACGATTAGATCGACGGTCTGCTTTTCAAGGAGGCGCCGCAACGCCGCGCCGCCATCGACAGCGTTGACCTTATACCCGTGCTGTTCAAGATATTGTTGGACGAGATCTCGGATATCTCCATGATCATCAACAACCAAAATATGAGCGGAATTGTCCATGCGAGTAACCTCATTTCTTCCCAGAAGATACCTCAATGAGGCAGGTTTTCGCAGTCCAAAAAGTGTATCAAAGTTTCGCAGCTCGCCAAGGCACCTGAAGACATCACCCTTACGACAGCTGTCCTAAAGAGCCTGCCAAATCAGTGTTCTCTGCATTCGGGACAACTTGCAGCCGGAGCCAAGACAACTTGGCAGGAGCGGTGAGTCATGCACTTGTATCAACCAATTACATTTCCGGCACATTCTGCTGACAACGCCGAGCTACATCTTGGCAGTCGAGTTTATGATGAGCCGAGACCCACGGCCATGCGAAGCGTCGACAACACCGATGGCCGTTGAAGGCCATCGGTATCCGATCAAGTTACGGCAAAGCTCCATCAGTCGAGCCCATCAACATAGATGTGGATCCGCCCGCCGCAGGAAAGCCCGGCACGCCAGGCCGTCTCATCGGCAACGCCGAATTCCAGGCATCTTCGGTTCGCCGCTGTCGATGACATCGAGTGCCTCGGCGATAATGGCGCTCTCGAGGCAGCCGCCGGAAACGGAGGCTTCAAAATTGCCGTCGCTGTCGATCACGAGATGGCGGGCCGCGGCGCTGAACCCCATCTCTCAACAACAGTGGCAATTGTCACCTTACGGCCGCTCTTTCTCCATGCCTCCGCCGCCAACAGTGGATCGAGGGGGCGCGCGGCCAGTGACAGGGCAAAGATGTCGATTTCATTCCGCCGGTGCGTTCGCCTCCGAATGCGAATGAGCCGATCTTGACGTCCTGATGCCAGCCAGCGCTCGCGTTGCGACATAAAGCACGGGGATCAAGAATAGGCCGAAGATTGTCGCCGAAATCATCCCACCCATCACGCCGATACCAATTGAATTCTGACTGCCGGCTCCAGCGCCTGAAGCGGTTGCGAGCGGCAAGACCCCTAAGATGAAAGCGAAAGAAGTCATGAGAATGGGTCGCAGGCGTTGACGGGAAGCCTCAAGTGTCGCTTCGACAAGCCCCCTGCCCTTTGTTCCCTCTGCCGTTGCGAATTCGACGATCAGGATCGCGTTTTTTGCTGTCAGTCCGATCGTCGTGAGCAGTCCAACTTTGAAGTAGACATCGTTCAACTGGCCGAATTGCGTCGCGGCGAACAATGCTCCTAAGATACCCACTGGAACTGAAAGCATGACCGAGAACGGTATCGTCCAGCTTTCATAAAGCGCGGCAAGTGCCAGGAAGACCACGACTACGGAGATGATGTAAAGTTGAAGAGCTTGATTTCCAGCGAGCCGTTCTTCAGCCGACAGCCCGGTCCATTGATGCGAGAACCCATCTGGCAAATCATCGACCATGCCATCGACTTCCTGCATCGCTTGGCCTGAGCTCACTCCAGCCGAGGGAGAACCCTGCAGCTGAACTGCGGAGACGCCATTATACCGCTCCAGTCTCGGTGAACCGAAGCCCCAGTGCCCGGTCGAGAAGGATGACAGTGGAACCATTTCTCCGAGATCATTGCGGACATGCCAGCGCTCGAAGTCCTCAGGCTGCATGCGAAATTCCGCGTCTGACTGAACATACACGCGCTTTACGCGTCCCCGGTCTAGAAAATCGTTCACATATGTACCTCCCCAAGCCGTAGACAGCGTCGTGTCAATATCTGAGAGATTGAGGCCCAATGCGCTTGCGCGATCACGATCGATGACCACGGAAAATTGGGGAGTATCATCCAGTCCGTTCGGACGAGTACCCGTCAGTCTTTCGTTCCGGCTCGCAGCACCCAAGAGCTGGTTGCGAGCAGCCATCAGGGCTTCATGTCCAGCATTAGCAGTGTCGCGCAGGTAGAAATCGAATGCGCTGTTGTTGCCGAAACCCGGAATGGCAGGAGGCGCAAGTGCGACAACCCGGCCATCGGCAATCTTGGCAAATGCGGCCATGGCTCGTCGCGCAATCGCCGCCGCCGATGACTCCGGCGTCCGCCTTAGTTCGAAGTCTTTCAGTGCCACGAATACCGTCGCGACATTCTGCCCTTGGCCGCCAAAACTGAAGCCGACCGATCCGAAAATTCCCTCGACGTAATCCCGCTCGTTCGTCAGATAATGTTCGATCACCTGATCGAGCACCCGACGCGTTCGGTCAGCTGTTGCACCGGGCGGTAACTGAACCGCAGTGACGAGACGCCCTTGATCTTCCTCTGGCAGGAAGGCGGAGGGCAGTCTTGTCATCAAAACACCGACTGCAGCAGAGATCACGATGAGCATTACGACGCCCAGGGCGATGCGGCGAAGCAGGAGTGCAGTGGCGCGCTGGTAAAGGTTCGTAAACCCAATAAAACCTGCATTGAACCACCGAAACGGTGCCGCTTTGGTCGCTCCGTGTCTCCGTCTTTTTAGGAGCGACGCGCAAAGAGCTGGCGTGAGCACCAATGCAACAAGGACGGACAGGACCATGGCCGTGACAATGGTAACGGAAAACTGCCGGTAGATGATGCCAACGGACCCAGAGAAGAAGGCCATCGGGATGAAGACCGCGGCCAGAACGGTCGTTATCCCTATCAGGGCGCTGCTGATCTCGCCCATCGACCTGATTGTTGCCTCTCGTGGACCAAGATCCTCTTCGTCCATTACCCGCTCGACATTCTCGACGACGACAATGGCGTCATCCACCAGCAGGCCAATCGCCAACACCATCCCAAACATTGTGAGCGTGTTGATCGAATAGCCGAATAGTCCGAGGACAGCGAATGTTCCAAGCAGCACGACAGGAATTGCCAACGTGGGAATGATCGTCGCCCTGACATTTTGTAGGAAGACGTACATGACGACAAAGACGAGAATGATAGCTTCGATCAGGGTCACCACCACACCCTCGATCGACAATCGAACGAAAGGCGATGTGTCAAACGGGTAATGGACTTCGACGTTCGGCGGAAAATTGGGCCGTTGCCGCTCAATTTCGGCACGAATGCCTTCCGCCGTCTCCAGCGCATTGGCCCCGGACGTCAATCTGAAGCCAATCCCGGCAGCCGGCGTGCCGCTATACGTGCTCGAATTGGTGTAGCTTTCCGCTCCAAGCTCGACCGTTGCAACGTCGCTCAAGCGGATCACGGAACCGTCTGCAGCGCTGTTGAGGATGATGGCCTCGAACTGCTCGACAGTTTGCAGACGACTACCTGCCGTGACCGTTGCGTTAAGTTGCTGGCCTCGCCGTTGTGGCAACGCACCCAGTTGCCCGGCCGAGACCTGCGTGTTTTGCGCCCGAACGGCCTGCGTTACATCGCCAACCATCAAACCGTGTTGAGCCAGCTTATCGGGATCAACCCAGATCCGCATCGCGTACCGATCCGATCCGAGAAGCCGTGCCTCTCCAACGCCTGGCACCCGTCTTAACGTGTCCATGAGCGAGGTATCGATAAAATCGGCGATATCGTTGCCGCTCAACCGTCCATCAGGCGACGCAAGGGCGGCAATCAGGAAAAAGCTGGCCGTCGACTTCGAAACCGTCAACCCGCTGTCCAGAACCGCCTGCGGCAAACGCGCTTCAACGAGCTGAAGATTATTTTGAACCTGCATCTGAGCGACGTCTGGATCGGCTTCGCTGGTGAAGGTCAGCGTGATCGAGGCCTCGCCGGTCGCTGTGGAACTCGATGAGATATAGTCAACGCTGTCGATCCCGGTCATGCCTTGTTCGATAACCTTCGTCACCGAGTCCTCGACCGTCTTCGCATCCGCTCCGGGATAATTCGCGGTGATCCGGACAGCCGTAGGCGCGATTTGCGGATATTGAGAGATCGATAATGCCGGGATCGACAGAGCCCCGGCCATCATGATCGCTATGGCAAGCACAAAGGCGAAGATGGGGCGTTCGATGAAGAAGCGAGACATGATGGATCCTACCGAAGCGACGCAGGCAATGAGCCAGCAAAAGCCTGAGTGTCGCTTTTGGGCTCGCCGGGCGATGCTGACGCTTCCGCGACATTTCGCACGTCACCGGTTTCATCTTCGACGACGACTAGCTTTGTCCGGACCTGTTGCCCCACACCTGCTCTCTGGAACCCCTCGACAATGACGCGATCACCATCAGAAACGCCATCCGTTACGAGCCAACTGTTTCCGATCGTACGATCGACGGTAAGGACACGCTCTTCGACCTTCATGTCGTCGGTTACGAACTTTGCTGTAGCTTGTCCCCGCGGATTGCGCGAAACCGCGCGCTGCGGCACCAGGAAACTGCCCTGAACGAAACCCTCTTCAATGAGGGCGCGCACATACATGCCAGGCATCAAAATGCCGTTCGGATTCGGAAAAACAGCGCGCAGCGAGACCATTCCCGTCGATTGCGAGACTGCTGATCCAGAAAACTGCAACTTGCCAGGATGCGGGTATCTTGACCCGTCTTCCAATTTGAGCTCAACCGTAACAAACTCGCCATTAGTCATGATCTGGTTTGACGCCAGCGCCTTGTTCAAGGTCAAAAGGCTAGAGCTCGACCGCACCAGATCGACATTAACGATATCGTGCTGACGAATAACGGTCAGGGGCTGGGCTTGGTCCTGTGTGACAAGGGCGCCCTGCGTGACGTTGGAGGCATCCACGCGCCCTCCGATCGGCGCCACGATTGTTGTATAGCCGAGCTCGATGCGGGCGGCTTCCAAGGCTGCATTCGCCGCAGCCACGTCCGCCTCCGCCTGAAGCAATTGAGTGCGAGCCTCGTCGAGATCTTGTTGGCTCACGACATTACTGACGCGCAGTCGCTGGTATCGATCAAACCTGGCGCGAGAGCTCGGAATGGCGCTCTCAGCCCGCTGTAGTGCAGCTTGGGCATTCCGGTATGTGGCTTCGAAAGACGTTCGATCCAATTCATACAAGACGTCGCCGGCCTTGACGACGCTCCCTTCCTCGAAGACTCGGCGGCGAATGGTACCAGTCACCCGCGGCCGGACCTCGGAGACCAGCTGCGCGCTTGTTCTTCCCGGTAATTCACGCGTGAGCGTCACGTCCCGTCTTTGCAGTCTCTGAACGCTTACTTCCGGATCCTGGCCTTTGGCAGATTGCTGGGCCGTGACATCGGGGCTCAAGCCAGCCAGGACAAAGACTCCGCAGCCGAGGAGTGAGAGCGAAGCCATGCGGCAACGTCGGATCATTGAGAACACCATGAGCAAGAGGCTGTTTCCGGCGAACCCTCCGCGAGCGCGCCCCTGAAGGGAAGGCAATTTAACGAAGACTTGTCTCGCGGCTATGCCGCAGTTCCCGCAAAATGTATCAATGTGTAATGTGCGCCATCGCGATGGGACCCGACACTCGGGGGTGCAAGAGCACGCTAGAGTTGGCGTTTTGATCCGGACTCGGTGTGCTCTTGTAAATGACGAAGAAGTTGCTCCGAAGTGCCCGAGCGCTCTTGCGCGAGCTGCAACAGCTGCTGCGCCGCCCTCAGGGCGACGTCATCATTCAAGTTGAGGTTATTGTCGTCACAAAAGATCGTTAGTGCCCGTTTGGCTTCACGGAGCTGCCAAAGTCCAAGCGACATTTCCATTACTCCAAGCTGTTTCCACTGACGCCATATTGCCAGTGCGATGTCGCCTGCGTGTGCCGGAAATGTAACAAGTGGTACCGGCGGGGAATGTACATCGGCAGATAAAACCTGAAGCGGGCGACTACGGTCGCGGCAGCTACATCGTCAATGCGCCCGGCACCGAACATTCGGCCTGCAGCGAGACCGGCTCTGTCGTGCTCATCCAGTGGGACCGGCCAATGAAAACAATACTTGAAGAGAAATAATGTGAAGTCCGTGCTGCAGGGGCGCGGACTTCAGGTGGTGAAAATTTGTTCGTTGTCTTCCTCATATCAGAGTCACTTTTCCCGACGCTGAAACGGCCATCAATGCCCCGACGATCACCGCTCATTTGAGTTCAATGTCCGGCGAATACCAGGGTCTGAACGGGCAGCAACATCGCTTGTATGCGCAGGATCATCGCATGCACGACACCGACCGTGTCGACGACATGCAGGAACATCCAGCGCGGCGTGCTGATATTCGGATCAGCGAGCGCGTCGTGGTTGTTGGTATAGGCATTGGCAATGCAGCTGCTGCCCGGCGGCACATCAGCGAGGCCGCCGTCGAAGAGCGGCTGCAGGAACACCGTCAGAGTGCCAGGTTTTGCCATCTGTTGGACGTCGACCAACTGGTCGGTGGGGCGCAGCTGACCGGCCGCGATCACATCCTGCACATCGGTCACCACGAGCGGGATGATGGTGAACGGCTTGCCGACACAGACTGCCTCCGCGACCATTCCGGGTTTCATCACCTGCGCTTCGATCTGCCCGAAACCGGCAATCAGCGTGCCGCGGCCCGCTTCGCTCGGCACCAGGATGCCGGCAGGGCGCAGCATGGTGTTCAGCACATCGCCGGGGCGCAACGTGAACTGCTGGACGGTGCCCGATATTCCCGCTCTGACGATCGTCTTGTCGAGTTCCACCTGCGCTTCGGCCCTGGCGGCTTCCGCGCTTGCCTTCTGTGCGGGCAGGAGAACGCTGAGCTTGGTTTCCAGCGTCTGTTTCTTGGCGAGCGCAGCGCTCAGGGAGCCTTTACGGCCTTCGACCGTATTGGTGAGGCGGACCACCTCCCGGCGGGCGACGGCATCGTTTTTCAGGAGTTGCGTCTTCATCTCCAACTCGTCCTCAGCCACTCTGAGGGCGCCTTCGGCCTCCTGAATCTGGCCGTCCATG
Source organism: Rhizobium lentis (assembly GCF_017352135.1). NCBI lineage: Bacteria > Pseudomonadati > Pseudomonadota > Alphaproteobacteria > Hyphomicrobiales > Rhizobiaceae > Rhizobium > Rhizobium lentis. Next base: position 761,389 of record NZ_CP071455.1, on the reverse strand, counting down.
CTCGCAAGCTCGGTCTGCGCGACCTTCGCTTCGGCTTCGACTTCGGCGATTTGCCGACTGGCGGTTTCAAATGCCGCTTTCTGCTGTGAATCGTCGAGGCTGAAGAGCGGCGCGCCGGCGGCGACCTTTTCGTTGACGCCGACAAAGACTTCATCGACCCGGCCGGAGGCCTCCGGCAGGATCGTGACTGTGCGGAACACCGCGGTGACGGCTTTTGTCGAGGGATGGAAATAGAAGATCATGGTGATCAACGAAACGGTCAGGATCAGGCAGGCCGAGATCCCCCAACGCAGTTCGTACCACATGCTGTAAAGGGTGATCTCCTGGCCGATGCGCTTGCCCTGGACATAGCGCCGGTAGAGATAGTCCGGGAAGATCGTCAGCATTGAGCAGAGCAACAATTCGAGCATGATCAGATCCCTTCTTCGTGTAGTGCCTTCGCGGGCGCCCGGGCGGGGGGCGCCTCCGCCACCGGTTCTGGCACAGGCGCGCGGGCCGGTTCCGCGTGGTCGGCTGCGACCGGCGCCTCTTCCGTCAGTTCGACCGGCTCGCGACCGGCAAGCCTGGCGAGCGACCGCGCGATTGAATAAAGGGGCGTCGTAAAATCGGGAAACCGAATGAAGGCCAAGAGCAGACCCAGGATCCAGTAGAGATGATTGTGGGTGAAGAGCGAGATCAACGCCAGAACCGCGACGATCTCCATCTGCACCTTGTTCGTGTGATGGGCGATGCGTTCGGGTACGGCGTGAAGCTGGAAGTAGAGATTTCCGACTACCAGAATCATCACGATCAGAAAGACGATGACGCCGACGAACAAATAGTCCGTCTGACCCGGCCCGGTGATGAAGCCGGGCACGTGATCGGTGAGAGCGGAGTGATAGTCTTCCATCGGAATCTCCTTTCCTGAACGCCCTAGTGTCCGGGCCTGCCTGCCGGCAGGCCGCATGGATCATGTCAGCCGGCGCTGGCCGCCAGGGCCTGTTTCTGTGCCATCAGAGCTTGCTGGGCGGCCGCTGCCGTATCGGTAACCTTGTCGCCGGCGACCTGTACGGTGGGCACGGCAATGCGGATGCCGTTTTCATGGAAGGCCTGATAGATCATCCGTAGCGCCCGGCGTTTCAGCGTGAACTGTTCGCCGGGGAGCGTCATGACCTTCATGCGCAGCAGCAATCCGGAGTCTCCCAGGCTGTCGATGCCCTGCATTTTCAGCGGCTCGATCGTGATCGGTTTGAATTCGGGGTCGGCGAAGAGTTCCTGGCCGATCTTCTTGATGATCTTGCGGGCTTTTTCGACATCGGCATCATAGGCCACCGTGACCGTCATCTTCTCGATCACCCAATCGCGGCTCATGTTTTGGATCGCGCCGAGTTCGCTGAAGGGCACGATGTAGACGGCGCCGCGGTGATGCCTGAGCTTCACTGATCGAAGGCTGAAAGATTCGACGCTTCCCTTATAGTTGCCGCTCTGAATGTATTCGCCGACGCGGAAGGCATCGTCGAGCAAGTAAAATACACCGCTGATGATATCCTTGACGACGGTCTGGGCGCCGAAGCCGATCGCAACGCCAACGACGCCGGCGCCGGCGATCAGCGGACCGATCTCGACGCCGAGCGAAGACAGCGCCATCATCACCGCAATTGCGGCAAAGAGGATCATCAGCACGTTGCGCAGGATCGGCAGCAACGTCCGGATCCGCGCCCGGCGGCGCGCCCTGTCGCTGCCAGCCTCTTGGGGCGTATCGGTCTCGCTAAGCTTGCGATCGATGACGACACGCACGAGGCTCCAGGCGAGATCGATGACGAGAAGGATGATGCCGGCGCTGAGCATCCCCCTGACGATGCGCAGCATCGGGGTGTCGTGCGTGGTCATTCGGGTCAACTCGACATCGAGAGCCTCGGCAAGCAGAAGAATGGCCCCGACGATGACGGCTGCCCGTACACCGCGCTCTACCAGTACGGAGGCGATGGTTGCCTGCTCGGCCTTTTCCTCACCGCCAGGAGAGGACAGAATGTTGGCGATGGAGACGCGGGTGAGCGCTAGGATGGCCGGCAAGGCGGCGCATACCGCGACGATCCAGAAGAGCCTCATCGCACCGACAACCCAGAGGATCCAGAGAACGACGAAATAGGCGGTCCACAGCCAATTGCGGATCGTCGGGCCGATGCGGGGCGTCTGCCGCTCGGCGGGCTCGTCCACCGGCCGGCGCCAGAGGCTTTCGATTGCGATCGCCAGGAGCACGACACCGAGCGTATAGGCGACCAGCAGCCGCGAGGCGGGGGAAAGGCCGAGGGTGGCTAGCAGCCGCACCGTCACCCAGCCGAAGGCGAACCAGCCGCAGAGATAAGCGAGACGGCGCGCCCAATGGATCGCGGCCGGATCGCTGACGGGAACCACGCGAAATCCTGGCTGCGCCGTGGCGGCGGGGGGCGCAAGCCAAGTGCGCAGGAGCGCGGACGCGAGGCGGAAGGCGACGTAGGCGAAGAGGTACCCCACGACGATTTCGCGCACGAGCGGCGGCCAGTCGAAGACGAGGAAGAAGCCGATGCTGCCGAGCGCGAAAGCGAGCACATGGCATGTTTCCCAGAGAAGCTTGGCGCCGAGAAGGACAAGCCGCTCCCGGACGGTCGAAAAGGGCGCCTGCTCCATCCAGGCGCGCCAGTCGCCGCTGATCCGCCGGAAAAACCACTGGGCGGCGAAACCTGCCGCCATGAAGGCAATCAAGAGGACGACCGGCCGGGTGCCGCCGTTCGCCTGGATATCACGCTCGAGCACTGCCGCAGCCGCCACCACCTGCGAAGGAAATGAGCTTGCAGCGTTCATCAGATCGGCAGAATGCCGGCGGAAGCGCGTGGCGAATTCGGCGAAAGAGGGATCGGTGGGCTTTGCCTCGCCAGATTCGGCAGCGGCTTTCGCCGCCGCCTGATGCTTCAGCCAGTCCTGCACCGCCGGATCGGTGGACAAGGCTATGAACTGTTCGATCCGTTCGGCCGGCAGTCCGGCCGGCGGGGTCTGCGACATCGCGGGCATGGTCATCAGCGTGGCGGCGACAGATGCCATCACCGCCAGGAGCAGCGCCCGAAGAACGTTCCTTGATGACACTATCCGCATGATCCCTCCCAATCCCGCGTGTCGGGCACAAGCCCTATGGCCGGCATTCCGTCCTGAACGCATTGCCACAGGGCGGCTTAGGACGGCCGCTAGGTGAGCTTGCGTCAGCGACATAGGCGTCGCGGGTATCCTGATCTACGACGGCAGCAGGCGCCGCCAGCACCAGGCCCGCAGCACTGCCCGCCGCAGCTGCCGTTTCCGTCGTCGCCACAAGGATTCTCTCTCCAAGGCCGACGCGGCTATCGGTCAGCGTCTGCCCTTCCGAGATGCGGGCGCCGATCAGCTGGACGATCTCGGGCGAGGCCGCGAACTTGGCGTGGTGGAGCCGGTCGCTGGTCTTCACCTTCGTCAGGTCAATGACGTTGATGTCGTATTCCTCGAGCTCCTGCTTGTAAGGCGCCTGCTCTGGATCGATCGAGCCGAGACGGGCGACATCGCCCCATACCCTTCGGGAGACGGCGAGCGCCCGATCGTCGCGGGATACGAAGAGCGTGAATTGGGGATGCTGCTTTCCCATGTCGGCGATCTGCTGACGGAACACGTCTACATCGACGTCGGGAGCCGCGAGCATGACGTTCTTGAATTTCGCTGGCAGGCGGCCATTGCGGATCGCCATCTGCCGCAAGCCTTCCATGGCAAGCCAATTGCCCATCGAATGGGCGAGGATCGAGACTTCCTTGATCTCCGGATCATGGTAGAGATACTGGAACAGCCTCTCCAGCGCGTTGCGGGTGTAATTCGTGCTCTCCCGATCATAGCCGTAGGCGAGCAGCCGGCCGCGCGAGGGCCATGTCACCAGCACCGGCGCGCTGTGCACGCCGGAATCATGAACGATTTGGGCAAAACGGTAGACAGAGTCCTCGAAGCGGGTGTTGTACCCGTGGATGAAGACGAAGACGCTCCTGTCGGGGCTCTTGCGCACGCTGGCACTGAGCCAGGCCTTCGCCCCATCGACATCGATTTCGATTGCCTTGAGCGTCGCAAAATCGGTTTTAGGATTGGACGGCAACTTCTTCGGCCAGGCGACTTCACCGGTCTTGCGTCCAGGCGGAATCGATACGGTAATATCGGCGAAGGTCGGCTCACGGGCGCGCTCGCCACTGAACATCTCCCCGGGAACAGGCGAGCGGCTGCGCGTCGTGGCGACCAGCATTTCGACGCGATCGGCGCGGGGAGAGGTTTCGGCGACCGGGGTTAGCACGCCCTTCGGATGCCCGCTGCAGCCCGACAGGCACATCACCGTAACGCAGACCAGAAGCCGTTGTAGCGTCTGCCGAAAAGCGGCCTGCCTGCCGCGCATGTTGCTGATGTTCACACTGCTCCCCACCCTGACGCACGCTGCCGGGACCTGACTAGGTCCTGCAGGAAGAGATTGGGCCAAAGACGAAGCCGCAGGCATGTATCATCCTGTATGTTACAGGTAACAGCACTCTCCGTTTTCGGCCGATGACGAGGACAGGCGGCCGGCGACCCCGCCCTTAATTGTTCGGGGCGTCGTCTTGAACAGGCAGGCCAGCTGCCTCCAATCCGGCAAAAAATCGCTCCTGGTCCTCGAACCTCGCCAGTCTTCGGACGACTTCCCGCCGGACATTCAGGATCAAGGCGGGCGACCGGGCCGTGATCCAGTCCATTTGCTCCTTTGCCTCAGCCGATTTCCCGAGGGTGCCGAGGATCGAAAGCAGCACGAGGCGATGCATCGGATTGTAGTTGAGGTCCGACATGCGCGACCACAATTCCGCAGCCTGGATATCGCCCCGCATGAAGGCGCAGAGCGCCATTCCGACCTCGTAATATCCCTGCGGCCCCGCATTCTTGCCGACCGCTTCCGATATCAGCTCGCAGCCCCTGTCCCATTTTCCCGACATCGCCAGGCGCAGGCCATATTCGCCCGCCACCTCGGTATCATTCGGATTGCTCGCGTACGCAGCTTCGCCAGCGCGCAGGGCCTCGGTGGAGTCATTGCCGAAAAAGTTGGCGAGCATCAACGCCTGGAGAGCTCGTGCATTCTTCGGATCGAGCTGCACGGCGCGTTCGGCAAGCTGCTTGGCAGTCACCAGCGTGGCAGCGGTCGGTTTGGTGTTCAGCTGATATGGAAAGCGGAATTCGTCGAGATAGGTGAGCGAAAGAAAGGCCGCGATATTGGAATCATCGGGCCTCTTTTCGGCGGCATGCTTCAGGCAGGATTTTGCCGCTTCCTGCGCCTGCGGGGTCATTTCGCTCCGGTAGCTGTAGTAGGACAGAGTGCAGGAAAACGCGTCCGCGCTTCCGGCGATGCTGGCGGTGTCCGTCTGAAATATCGCGCCGAAGGGGCGCGCGACCGCCGTCGCAATATCCTCGGCGAGACTTGCCTGCGTTTGCAGCAAGCCCTGGACTTTCATGTCGGCATCGTAATTGTTCGCCCAGATGACGGTCCCATCCGCGCGCCGCACAAGTCTGGCCGTCGAGCGCAGTGTTTCGCCTTCGAGCCTGATACTCCCCTGCAAGGCATAGATTGGTTGCGACGACAGCTGGCCATCCATGTTGTGCGGCAAAGCGGCGGCGACGACGATGTCGTTGAAGGCAACCAGCTTTTCGATGATATCGTCAGTGATGCCCTGGGAGATGTCGGATGCAACTCCGCTGCCGGAAGCACTTTCGAAGCGTTCGACGACGATGGTTGGGCGACCGACGGCTCCGGACGGAATCTCGTTCCCGGTGTTGAACGACTTCAGGTGCTGAAGCATGGCGACAGCGGCGGCGAGCACGACCACTGCGCCTCCTGCAGAAAGCCAGTATCGGTGCCACGATAGGCGCCGGTTCGGCTTGTCTCGGCCGACTGCATCCGCTGCCTGGGCCCAATCGTCTCCGGGGGGTAGCAGCGGAGCGGTCTGTCCTGTTTTCGGCATATCTGCAAGCTGGGCCCATTGCCTCACCTCGAAGACCGGCGCGTAGCCGCCTCTAGGAATTGTGATGATGACCCGGTCCGCGACGCCCGCGGTCAGGTAATAATGTTCCAGTTCCCTGCGCAGTCGGCCCGCTTCGATACGGACACACGGATCCTGCTGAGCGTCGAAACTCGCATCTCGGCCGAAAACGGCCTGTGCGATGGTAAATGCCTTCAGATAGTCGCGCCGGCCGGCAAGCGTCTCGGTCACGACGAATTCGAGAAACCTCCCCGCCCGCTCCGGAAGACGGAACTCCGGACTGGACAGAATACGCTCAAGTTGCTGCTGCACCTCCTCGGGTGAAGAAATGTCGCTGCCAGCCCTGTCAACGTCTGCATTTGGCATCGGCTCCCCCAGACTCCGATTGCGAACAACCTGCAGCATACAACCGTCCACGATAGACCTGAGTCGGCATGACGGCAATGCGATTCAGAAGAATAAGCTAATCAAGGGCCGTCTTATTCAGCGCTCACCAGGGGCCAATACAGGCCGGTATTGCCCGGACCAGCGTAGGATACCGTATCCTACCGGGGCGGACATGTATTTTACTGCCTTCGTCTCTTCGTGCGCTCTATCATCGCCTCAACATTCTGGAGGAGGCGGCGATGACATCACCTGAAACGTCCACATCCCAATCCATGACCAGCGCCGAGGACCTGCGCAAACGCGCTTTGGAACTTCAGCTCCTGGAAATGGAGCGCAGCGAAAAGATCAAGGCGCGTGAAGCGAAGAAACATGCTGATTTCGTCGAGGATTTCTTCCGCAAGCAGATCGGAGAAGCGGAACGTGCTGTCATCAAGCGGCTGGTGATGAAAGCGGCCGCGGACGGCAAATACGAGGCGCTGATCTACAGCTTTCCATCGACCTTCTGCACGGATAGCGGCAGGGCCATCAACAACAATCTGGCCGGGTGGCAGAAAACGCTGCAGGGAAAGGCGAAGGAACTGTATGGACTGTTCGAGGAGGTCGCCAAGCCGCAAGGCTACGGGCTTAAGGCGATGATCATCAATTTCCCCGACGGCATGCCGGGAGACGTCGGCTTCTTCCTCACCTGGGAACCCCCTGTCGAATGACGGCAGCAGGCATGAGCTAAGGAACGTCATATTGAAAGCGATAGAGATCGAGCGAAAGTTCCTGGTTCGCGACGACAGTTGGCGCGCTTGCGCTGACCAGCCATGCGTCCTGCAGCAGGCCTATCTTGGCAGCGACCAGAACTCCATCCGCGTCCGCCTGATCGACGGGCGTTCCGCGCGCCTGACGATTAAATTCCGCTCGCCGGGCCTGGCCCGCGAGGAATTTGAGTACGAGATTCCGGTCGAGGAAGCACGCGACCTTTTGCTTCACGCAGGTCAAGTCATTGAAAAGACGCGCTACCGCGTCCTGCATGACGGCAGGAGCTGGGAGGTGGACGTGTTCGCCGGTGCTTACCAGGGATTAACGCTCGCCGAAATCGAGATGGCGAGCGAGGATGACCGGTTCAACCTGCCGCAATGGCTGGGGCGCGAGGTCACGGGCGAGATGCGGTACTCGAACCGCGGCATGGCAGCTGCCCCGCGCACACAGCCGGCGGCGCAGGGCACCGCCGGCTGAGTGCCTCAATCTTTTACCACGGTCCAGTTTGCGTCCGGATTGAAATCCTTGATCGCTGCAGCACGCTCTTCCGTTGCTGCTCCCAGATCGCGTTGATAGATGACGCTCATCCCGTTGACCATGAAGGTCTGCACGCCGGTCACCCTGTATTTGACCGGCCAGGCGATCAGCGCAAAGCCGCCGGTCAGATAGCCGTTGATGAGGTAGCTTTGCTTGCCGCCAAGGACATTGTCTCCCTGGGAGGTCAGGATACGGTAGCGATAGCCGAAATAACCCTCGCCGCGTTTGGCGGCTCCGAAAGCGGCCGTTTCGACCAGCGCGCTTGCCGGGCTTTCCTCGGGGTAGACGCTGGGATCCCAGTAAAGGCCATCAAGCTTGCCGGGGCTGCTGATCAATTTCTTTGCGAACTCATAGATGCCGTCGCCGTCGCGATCCTCGGATGCGAACTGGTACTGGGCCGCCACATATTCACGCATGGTGTCGATGGTGGCGAGCTCGTTCTCGCCGATACGGCGATTGATGATTTCTTCAAGGCCACGCTGAGTGTCGAAGGACCATTTGCCATCCTTGTCTTCGGCCAGCGGAAACGGCAACGGCCAAAGCCGATCGCCGATCGCAGCGACTTTCATATCGCCGAGATCCCTTAGAACCACCTGGCGCTCTGCGCCCTCCCGGATCAATCCGTACGCGATCATCGCCTCGTTGCTGGAACGAAGCTTGTCGGCATTGAGCCCAAGCAGCGCGGCAAGATCGTCGACATTGTTGGAAGCCAGCACCGACTTCAGTTTGTCGATCGCAAGCTGCGCATTGTCGAACTTCGGCGGGGACGTCGCCGCCTTGTAGGCGGAGAGATCCGCCTGCGCAAGTGAGAACGTCGGCGTTGCCGAAAACGTGCAAAGCGCTGCTGCGAACATGAGCGAAATTACAGTCGATTGGCGTCGCATGATGTCACTCCCTGAACTGGAAACAGTCTTACCGCCGTCCACCGCCGCCACGGCCACCGCCGCCACGACCACCGCCACCGCGGCCGCCGCCGCCTGGAGGGCGGCGATACTGAGGCGGACGGGCCGAAGGACGCTGGCCCATGCTCTGCGAGCCGCGGTGCGAGGAGATGGCCTCCCGGCGACCGGACTGCGGGTTGCCGAGAGCGCTCGGCTGGCGTCCGCGATTGTCAGGTCTCGCAGCCATTTGCGGCTTGTTGGCTTTCTTGACGGATTTCTGGGCGGGCTTTGCGGGGCGATTGGCGGCCTTCTGAGGGCGCGCATCGGGCCGGGACGCGGCCTGCCGATTGCTTGCCGCCGGCCGATTGGCGGCGGGCTTGGCCTTCAGACCCTGCGCCGTACTCTTGCGGATATCTTCCGCGCGTGCAGTATTACCGCGATTACCGGGCCTCTGGCTGGCCTGAATATCGTTGGCTCTGTTGCGCAGCTGGTTGCGATTGTCGTTCTGGAGACTGGACTTGATCGACGTCCGGTCCAGCTTCGACAACTGGTCCTTGCCTATGCTCAATTTGCTGCGATCGACATTGCTCCAGTCGACGTCGTTAAACTTGAGCTTCCCGTTGAAATTGCGGTCGTTGAGGCAATTGTTGCAGTCGATATCGATATCGCCGTCCCAGCGGCCGCCCCAGACTCCCCAGTCGTCCCAGTTGACGATGGCTGCCCAGGTCAACCCCGTGACCGCAGCGGCAAAGAACCCAGCCCCGGGGTAATAGTAGCTGTCGTAATAATCCGGATAGTAGGAGATAGGCTCCGCGGCATAACCCGGCTCATAGAGCATTTCCGGTGGATATTGTGGGATATAGATCTTCTCGGGATCGGTCGGCCGGATGATGATGTTTTCGTTTTCGGTAACGACGGTCACCTTGTCATCCGTCTTGATGATGTTCTTTTCTACCGCCTCGTCGCGAAGCTGCTGAATGGCAATCAGAACATCCTTTTGCTGATTGGTAAGCGCATCCGCCAGCGATTGCGTCCAGTCGAGATCCTCGCTCATCATCTTGACGATGTCGGGATAATTGAGCAGGGAAACGACGCTGCCATCCCAATCGCTCTTCGGCTTGAGGTCGGAATTCTTCTTTTTTGCCTCCAGGAAACGCTGCGCCTCGATGATCTGCAGGGGAAAGAGCGAGGCGGCCGAAATCGCTGCGACCAACTCGTCCGGATAAAGGGCGATGCGAGCCACGAGCACTTCCAACTCATCATCTGACAGAAGTGTCGTCGTGGTCTGTTCGGCAGCCGTCTGGGACGACGCGGCCGCTGATGCAGGCGCCTGCGCGCGCGCGGGCAAGGCCGGCTGCAACGCGATCATCGCGACAGCCGACAATCCAGCGATGACTTGGCCAGCGATGAATTGGCCAAGTGGGAATCGGCCCCAAAACACTTTGCGGGAAATTGCTTTCATGGCATCGACCTCCCTTTGATCAAACAGTGACGGATGCCCTCATGAAGACTTCGGCCCGATGAGCGGCGGTCGCCCCAGCATGACTACTTTCGATTGGGCGATTGCCTCCCCCATCTCTTTCAGCAGAGCCTCGACGAGGCCCGCATATTCTTGCCGCCGCGCCTCTCGAACCGCCTCCGGCAGGCCTTCGACATGCGCCAGAGCCTGGGCGGCGGCCGCGAGATCCTCACACATGCTGTGAAAGGGCTCGTTGACGTAGAAAAGCCGCTGTACCAGCCGCGTCTGGTTGGGAAAATAAGTCTCGGCCGTCTCAAGGGCGGATAGATATGTCGAACCTTTATCTCCCGACGCCATCTCCGCCCCCGCCGCCGACTGCGCTCAGCAGATGTCGAAACTATACAACAGCCGCACCCGCGGCTGACGTAAAATACGCGATCCTCTACGGTAGCCGGCTTTTGTGTCACCGGGGGAATTCGAGGCAACCGGCCGAATGTCAGGAATCTAGCCGATCGAGTCGCTCCGCTCCTCGGGCGCTGACGATCACCGCGAGGGCTTGGCGGCCCACCACCCGATAGAGATTACACGATGCTACGAGCCTCCACGTCGAAACGGGCCTAATATCGACCGTTGACAGCGATCAAAGGGTGAGGCCAGACCGGCCGGAAGGAGCGGCCGTGTTTCGACTTTCTTGCCTGGAGCCTCTGTCTTCGTCGTCACCATCCTTGTCCGAGATGGCGATGGACGTTCAGATCTGATCGCCAACGTATCAAACCACCCTTATCAGCACGCCGCGAACGCTGCCAAACGGGCGGTCTCAACTCGCGGTCTTGCGATCTGGTTATCGCAGTTGACGCCACCGTGCCTCCAAGCAGGGCGATGATCAGGAAGAACCAGCGGTAAGAGCATAGGAGCCCGCGGTGATAGGTAGCATTCCGATGTTGCGAGGCCTGAGCGGGTTCAGCTGGGATTGGCTCCGCAGCGATATCCCCGCCGGGTTGTCGGTCGCTGCCGTCGGCCTGCCGAGCGCCATCGCCTATCCGGCGATCGCGGGCCTGCCGCCGGAGACCGGCATCTATGCCAGCATTCTTGCGCCGATTGCCTATGCGATTTTCGGGCCTTCGCGGCTGCTGGTCGTCGGGCCGGACGCGGCTACGATGACGGTGCTTGCCGCGGCCATGGGAGCCATCATCGCGGCCTCGCCTGCCGGTACCGCTGTCGATCGGGTTGCGATCGCTTCGGCGCTTGCCATCGGTGTCGGCGTCTTTTGCATCGCCGCGAAACTGTTGAAGCTCGGCGTTCTCGCGAGCTTCCTGTCCCGGCCGATTCTGGTCGGGTTTTTCGCCGGCGTGTCGCTTTCGATCCTGGTCGGACAGATCGGCCGCTTCACCGGCGTGAAGATCGAATCCGACGGGCTGATCGCTCCGCTCGTCGAAATGCTAGCCAAGAGCGGCCTGGTCCATTGGCCTTCGCTCATCCTCGGCCTTGCCATGTTTGCGCTGTTATGGATCGTCCGGGGGCTGCACTTGAAGGTTCCAGGCCCGGTTCTGGTGGTGGTGGTGTCTGTCGTTCTGTCGGCGATCTTCGATTTCCGCGGCCAGGGCATCGCCGTGATCGGCGACCTGCCGAGTGGTCTGCCGGCCCTCTCCCTGCCAGCATTTCATCAGATGCCTCTCGACAAGACCGTGCTCGGTTCGGCCGCGATTTTTCTCGTCAGCTTCGGCGCCGGAATAGTGACGGCGCGCAGCTTCGGGTCACGCACCGGCGAGGAAGTCGACGCGAACCAGGAGTTGATCGGACTTGGCGCCGCCAATATCGCACCTGGCCTTTTCGGCTCGTTTCCGATCAGCATGTCCGATTCCCGCACGGCCATAAACCTGTCGACGGGAGGTGTCTCTCAGCTTGCAGGGCTGGTTTCGGCCGCCACCTTGATCGCGGCCCTGGTGTTCCTGAATGATGCGCTGAGCATTCTCCCGATCCCGGCGCTGGCGGCGATCCTGGCAACGGCTGCCATCAGCCTCATCGATATCGATGAGCTCAGGAAGATCTGGCGCATCAGCCGTATCGAATTCATCTTTGCGCTGATCGCCATGTGGGGAGCGATCAGCTTCGGCGTCCTTAACGGCGTGATTGTCGCGATCGCGGCGACCTTCGCCTATCTGCTGCGTCAGACGATGTTTCCGCGCGATGGCCTTCTTGGCCGCATCGAGGGGCGGCACGGCTTCTTCGATCTGCAGCGCTTTCCGGAAGCCCGTCCGATCGAGGGGGCGGCCGTCTTCGCGGTCCAGGGCAGCATCCTGTTTTACAACGCCGATTACGTGCGTTTGCGGATGATTTCGGTGATCAAGGCGCTTCCCGCCGAAACCAAATACCTGGTGCTCGATGCAAGCGCCATTACCTATATCGACAGCACCGGCGCGACCGCGCTCGAGGCTGTCGCTGACATGCTTGCGAAGCGCAACATCACCTTCGCGATCGCCGATCTCAGCGAGGAAAGCCGCGCGATTCTTGATCGTGCCGGCGTGATCAACGCGATCGGCGCCGACAATCTTTTCAATGGCAGGGAAGAAGCCTTGCGGACGCTGATCGGCGACATCGACCAGCCCGACCGCACCGTCCCGGCCGCCAATGTACCCTAGTTGAGAGAAGGAGGGAGAGCCATGGACGAAAACTACGAGCCGAGAGAGGCAGAAGCAGAGGCAACCCGCAACGGCAAAGATAAAAAGAAGAAGAAATCCTGGGATTATGACAAGGAAATCGGCCGGCTGCAGGTGGAGCTGGCTTACCTTCAGGCCTGGGTGAAGAAGTCAGGCGCAAGGATCGTCATCATCTTCGAAGGGCGCGACGCCGCCGGCAAGGGCGGCATGATCAAGCGGATCATGGAACGGCTCAGCCCGCGTGTTTTCCGCGTTGTGGCTCTGCCGGCTCCCACCGACCGGGAAAAGTCGCAGATCTACATGCAGCGTTACATCGCCCACCTGCCGGCAGCCGGCGAAGTCGTGATATTCGACCGCAGCTGGTATAACCGGGCCGGCGTCGATCGTGTCATGGGCTTCTGCAGTGACAAGAAGGCGCAGCGCTTTCTCGAACTCGCGCCCCGCTTCGAAGCCGCCATCGTCGAAAGCGGCGTCATCCTTCTCAAATATTTCCTGACGGTCACCGAGGAGGAACAGGAGCGCCGCTTCAGGCGCCGGATCCATGATCCGGTGCGGCAATGGAAGCTCAGTCCCATGGATGTCGAATCCTACCAGCGCTGGTGGGATTATACGCGCGCCTATGACGAGATGCTGCGGATGACCGACTCCAACCATGCACCGTGGTGGATCGTGCCTTCCGACGACAAGAAACGGGCGCGGATCAACTGCATCTCGCACATCCTGCAGTCCATTCCGTATGAACGAGTGAAATTTGACGAGCCCGATCTGGGGAAACGGCAGAAACGACCGGCCGACTTCACTGAGGACCGCAGCGTCCGCCATGTCGTGCCTGACACGACCTCATAGGCAGGTGGGTCCGGCCTGTAACCTCACGGATGTGACGATGGAGCAGACAGTTGATACGACAACGCCAGGGACCGGCGCGGGTCAGATTTCGATAGAGGCGAGAGTAAGCGACCTGGTCCGTTTGGGCATCATCGGACTTTTCGCTTACTGGACGATGACGCTAATTGCTCCTTTCGCACTTATCCTCATCTGGGCCGCCATCCTTGCCGTTGCTCTCTACCCGATGTTTGCGACGCTCTCGCGGCTGATCGGAAACCGGCCGGTGATCGCCGCCATCGTTATCGTCGCCGGTTGCCTCGTCCTGATCATCGGGCCGCTCGCCCTCGTCGCCGTCAATTTCACCGAAACCGTAGAGGCGTTGATCGGCAGGTTACGGACCGGAGAATTCACCCTGCCGGCAGCGCCTGACGCCATCAGGAATTGGCCTGTCGTCGGCGAGCGGCTCCATGATGTCTGGAATCGTGTTGCCGGCGATCTGGCTTCGACGATCATCAAGTTTCAGGCACCCATTCGCGAGGTCATGGGCGCGGTGGTCACAAAGCTTGCCTCGATCGGCGGCGGTGTATTGAGTTTCGTCGTCTCTATCTTACTCTCCGGCCTGTTCCTCACCCAGTCGGCGCGCCTGGCGGCGGCGATACAGATTCTGGCAAGCCGAGTCGGGGGCGAAAAGGGCGTCGGTTTCGCCCGGCTGTCGGGAACCACAATGCGGAATGTCTCGCGCGGTGTCATCGGCGTTGCTTTCCTGCAGACCCTGCTTTGCGGACTGTGTTTTGCCGTCTTCGACGTTCCGGCCCGCGGAGCGCTGACCTTCGTCGTCTTCATACTGTGCGTCATGCAACTCGGGCCAGCGCTGGTGCTCCTGCCGCTCGTCATCTGGGCCTGGTTCTCCTGGCCGTTCGCCAACGCCTTTGCCTTTACCTGCCTTGCGGTGCCGATCTCGATCGTCGACAACATCCTGAAGCCCATCCTGATGGCGAGAGGCCTCTCCACTCCGATGCCCGTCATCCTGATCGGCGTGATCGGCGGCACGCTTTCCCACGGGCTCCTGGGCCTCTTCCTGGGGCCGGTGGTGCTCAGCGTCTTTTACGAGCTGCTGAGAGCCTGGGCCTGGCCTGCGGCAATAGCGGAAGGATCAGAACATGATGGCGCGCCGGCTTTCAGCGCCGAAACCGAGCGCGCCGGATAGGCCTCGGCCGGTCTACCGGCTGGTACAGTATACGACAACCTCCTGCTCTATGTCGCGACAGAGCTCCTCATATTCCGCAACGAGCTTGTCTTCCCTAGGGTTCTGGGTCCGGAACCGATCCAGCGCATCGACCGCAAGATCATAGGCCTCGAACAGTTCGCCGAGGGTCTCGTTGGTTATGTCCGCCAGCAGATGGCGGATATCCGGAAGCCGCAACATCAGTTTTCTGCGGCCGCGTTCTTGGCTCATGAACTAGCTCCGCATTGGTACCGCGTCCTGCAATTGATACGAAGTCAGAAAGGTGACGGATTGTTCCCGAGGTAACATCGACTGTATCAGACCGAAAGCCATCATTGCCAGCTTAGTTCGGTAGCGAACAATCGCTGTCGCTCATTCCGTTAGTGCGATGGCCAAAAATCGCATCTTTCCAGGTGCGCAAAAAACAGCTCACGCCCAAATTTGTGGCCTTATGCGCGAATCCTAAAGCAAAACTTGCAACCATGGGCTCGCGCGTTATGATGTATTAGAATGGGCTTAGATAATTGCGTGACTTGTCGTGGGGCGATCATGAGGAACGCAAAGGTCAATGTTTTGGGCAGTCTCGAGCCGACGGTTGATGAAATCTGCCGTCAGGTCGAGCGAATTCTTGGAAGCGAGGAATTTCACGCGCCGAAGCGGGGGCGGGATTTCCTCGAGTTCGTGGTCAATGAGACCCTTGCCGGCCGATCGGGGTTCCTGAAAGCCTTCACGATAGCGAATGTTGTTTTCGGCCGGGAAGCTTCATTCGACCCGCAGAATGATCCTGTCGTCCGGATCGAGGCCGGTCGGATCAGAAAGGCGCTCGAGCGCTATTATCTCGTCGCAGGGCGCACGGACGAGGTCATCATCACGGTGCCCAAAGGCGGATACGTGCCGCATTTCGAATATGCTCAGGAAGTGCTGCCTTCGTCGGAGACAAATCCGGAGGAGCGTCAGGCCGCAGAAGTTAATACGCAAGACAGCTCTCCTGGCGAGATGCGTGCTCCGATACTTTCGGCCGCTCGGGGCTTCGGGATCGTCATATCAGTAGGGTTTGCGCTCTTCGCCTTGACCCTTGCATTTGCACTGTCTGTTTGGAACGGGCGCCCGACCGGCACTCCGCCGCTGGCGAGCGCCCATCCGAAGGTGCTCGTCGAATTCTTTTCCGAAAGCGGCTCCGCCGGCGCCGGTTCGGATATCGCTCGCGGGCTGAGGGACGATGTTATCGGTCGGCTTGCCCGGATCGACCACATCGTCGTCGTCGCCGATCCGCTGCGCGGAGCTCATGCCGCCGGTGTCGACTACTCGCTCCACGGCAATGTCCAGCTCTACAAAAGCAGATTGCGCGCCGCGGCCAGGCTGGTGCGTCAATTGGACGGCGCGGTCATCTGGGCCAGAAGTTTCGATGCCGATCTTCAAACCGAGAACAAGCTTGTCATCCAAGCCAACATTTCCAGGGAGATTTCCAGCGCCATAGCGCATCCTCGTGGCGCCGTTCTTCAAACGGAGACGGACAAGACCGTCGGAGCGCAAAATGGCGACCAGGATGACTATGCTTGCACGCGCGCCTATTACAGCTACCGTCAGGCCATGACCGCGCAAAGCCACGGTGCCGCACTGGAATGCCTGCGGCAGGCGACACAGCGATTCCCCGATAACGCTGTTTCCTGGACATTGCTGTCCATGGTCTATCTTGACGAACTGCGGTTTCGCTACAAGCTCGGCACTCCCTCTTCGGTTCGACCGCTCGAAATGGCAACCGCTGCGGTGGAGCAGGCGGCATCTCTCGCGCCGGGCGATCCCCGGGTTCTGCAGGCGCTGATGTTGGTGGGCTTCTTCCAGGGAGATGTCGACAAGGCCCTGAAGGCGGGCACGGCAGCCTATGCCGCCAATCCTGGCGACGTCGAAGTCGCCGGTGAATATGGCTATCGACTGGCGCTTTCCGGGAAGTGGCAATCAGGCTGCGAATTGCTCTCGGTCGCCCTCAACAAGAGCGTCGGTCCCAGCGGATACTATGAAGCCGGCATGGCGCTGTGTGCATTCATGAAGGGCGATCTCGAACAGGCGGAGCGCTGGTCGCGAAAATCCGATCTCGGCTCGAACCCGGTCCATCGTCTTGTGCTGCTATCCATTCTCGGGGCGGCCGGGAAGACCGAGGAAGCCGAAGCGGAAGAGCATTGGCTTTATGCCCATGCGCCGGCATTGATGGCCAATGTCCGCGAGGAAGTTTCGCTGCGCTTGCAACGGACTGAAGATCAGGAGCGCTTCCTGAACGGATTGCGTGCCTCGGGACTTGATGTCGGCGCGCCGACGGCAAGATAAGGGCACTATCGACCGGGCGATGCGGCGCTCTGCTTGCGGCTGTTTGAAATCTCCATCGCGATTTGCCCGGCGATCTCGTCCTCGATATCGAGAATGGTCCGGCCCTGCAGCTCGCGATCATATTGATTGGCCCATACTACCGTGCCGTCGGCGCCATTGATCAGGCGGACATGCAGATGAAGGACGGAGCCCTCGATAACCACGCTTCCCTGCAGATTGAACCGCGGAACGATCGGTTGAGCGCCGGGCCGGTCGAGCGAGAACACGACAAGATTTTCCGCTTTCATCAGTTTCGACAGCAGCTGGTCGGCCAGGCCTTTCGCAAAATTCACGCCCTCTGAGCTGTCGCCGATAGCCGCGAACGGCTCGACGACGACGCTGGCCTTGCTCGCGACCGTCGACGCGGCGGGCGCCGGCGGCGCTTTCGGCTTTGAAAAATAGGCTTCCAGCGGGCGGATGAGAGCCAGAACCGCGATCACGCCGAACAGCGCTGGCACGCCGATCGGCAGCAGAAGATCGCGATAGGCGATCGGTCGCTCAAGATCGCGCCGCTTGTTTCCGCGGCTTCGCAAATCGATCCCTTCGCCCGGATTCGCGCTGCCATTGCTGCTCGTAAAATGCGGCGAATAGCCTCCTTTGGGGATGGTAATCCCGATCGGGTCGCTGCTTCCGCTGACGAGATAATATCGCTCCAGCGCGCGGCGAATACGCCCCGCCTCGATGCGGACGACCGGATCATTCTGCGCATCGAAGGAAGCGTCGCGCCCGAAAACCGCCTGCGCAATCGTATAGGCCTTGAGCTGTTCGCCGCGTCCTTCCAGCATCTCCTCGACGATATATTGCAGGAAACGCCGCCCACGCTCGGGAGCATGGAATTCGGGACTGGCGAGGATGCGATCGAGCTGCTCGCGAACGGCTGCGGGATCGTGAGGTGCGGGGCTGGTTCTTCCCTCGTCCGATACCATCGAGCCCTCCCGCGACGCCACCTATTGCCTTATACACCTGCTGATGCTTTGGGACTTCCGTAGCAATACGTAACGAGACAGCAGAGCAGGAATTAAGGCTCCCGGTCGTCCGCATCCAGAGCTTTCACGGTGACAGCGGCGACGATGCCGGTTAGCACGATGCCCGCAAAGCCAATCGCCAATGCCAATATGCGCGATGAGACATGTTTGGGGGTAAAATCGCCGTAGCCGATAGTCAGGCCGGTGACGAGAGTGAAATACATGGCTTCATCGATGCGCCAATTTTCTATACGCCAGATCGCAAGCCCAGACCCGACCATCACCGAGACGATCCCGGACAGGATTGGCCAGATCACATGAAGCTGCCTTACGAGCGCCACAAAAAACAGGCGGCGCATCTGTCTGGGGCTCGATTTTCGGACAGGTTTTATCTGCACCTTTCGACCTTCCACTTACGCGGCCTCATGGTAATTGCACACCTCACGTCAATGGCG
Organism: Rhizobium lentis; assembly: GCF_017352135.1. Taxonomy (NCBI): domain Bacteria; kingdom Pseudomonadati; phylum Pseudomonadota; class Alphaproteobacteria; order Hyphomicrobiales; family Rhizobiaceae; genus Rhizobium; species Rhizobium lentis. Next base: position 742,879 of record NZ_CP071455.1, on the reverse strand, counting down.
CACGATGCTTGCTAAGGCACTGGTGCGGGCCGCGCCCCGATCCGCTTCATGCCCCCGATCGGGCAACACATACAGAGTCGTGGCGAAGATCATGTAAACCATCAGCACCAATATGCCTACGAACCACGCCGATCGCCCGCTGTTGGTCACGAACATCGCCGTCATGGTCGCCAGCAAAACCATGACGATTACGCCCGGAGAAAACTGCATATCCATCGGCGTCGGCCCGATCGCATAGCTCAACAGCACCAGCACGGGCGCCACGAACAGGGCTATTTGCGAGGCGCTTCCGAGCGCTATGCCCACGCTCAGGTCGAGGCGATTCTTGCGTGCGCCGGAAAATGCCGAAGCCATTTCGGCTGCGCCGCCCACCAGTGCGACGACGATGAAACCGACAAAGGCAGGCGTCATCCCAAAAACCTTGGCAGCCTCCTGCACCGATTCGACGAAGATTTCGCTGACCAGCGCGACCAGTATCGTCACACCGGCGAGTGTGGTTAGCGCCAGCCCAATCGGCCACGGGGTTTCATCGGTCTCGGCGTGCTCGGCGGCGGCAAAAAACTCGCGATGCGTCTTGAGAGTGAACAGGAGCCCCAGCGCGTAGCCGACGATTAGCAGGATCGCCAAGCCTAGGCTGAGCTTGTTAATCACTTCAGTAGCCGAGGTCGAATCCATTGACGCAACCGCCGAAGGCATCAGCAGGCCGATCGTGGCGAGGAAAAGCAGGCCGGCCTGAAGACGCGCATTGGCCCGGTTGAACTCCTGACTGTGATGTTTGAGGCCGCCGAGCAAAAACGATGCCCCCAGCATGAATAAAGTGTTGGTGACGATTGCACCGGCAACCGATGATTTTACCAGCGTATATTGTCCGGCGCGCAGGGCGGTCAACGCGATGACAAGCTCTGTGAGGTTCCCGAGCGTGGCGTTGAGCAGTCCGCCAGCGGCGTCGCCCGTTTTCGCCGCAACGGACTCGGTCGCGTGACTGAGGAGCCCGGCCAGCGGTATCACGGCAAGCACCGACAGCATGAAGAGCACCGTGTGAGCCTCAGGGGCAACGCTCGCAGCGACGAAGACCACCGGCACTGCCGCGAGCAGCCATAGCATGGGGTTTTCACGGATTTCTTTCCAAAGGAGACTCACCTCGTCACTCCCGTTCAGCCGCTGAATCGCAGCCTTTGCTCAGGCGCGCAGCGGGTTACAGGTGACTATGCTCCGCAGCGCGCCTCTTGTTCGACGATTGATTAACCGCCGCAATGCAGTGCTACTCCGGCAGAGCTGTTTGCCGGAAGAAGGTCACGGTCGCTTCGTCCGGCGGGCCGAACCAGGTTGTGAAGAATGCCCGGAAATCCGGCCCGGCATAGACCTGGCTGAGCGCACGATCGACGGCGAGGCGGAAGTCCTCGTCGCCGCGGGCCAGCTCAAGACCGAGCGGTTCGTAGGTGAAATGGCGCTGCAGGACGATCAGATTACCGGAATTGTCACTGCGGGCGGCGGCATCCATGAGTATTGGCATGTCACCGAAGAGCACCGCCGAACTGCCGTCCACGACGCGCTCGATCCCCTGCTGATAATTGTCGACCGGCGCAGCCGTTGCAGCGAGTTGAAAGGTCTTGATCCTGTCGCTCAGCCAGCCTTCGCTCGTCGTGCCGGCAATCGAGGAGAAGGTCTTGTGCTCGAGGATCGTCCGCGCCGGTGAACCGCGCCAGACGGGGCGGGTCGAAGGTTCGCCATATTGGAGCACTTCCCGCAAAGCCAGCGGCGAGCTGGCGCTCAAGAGCGCGCCGGTGCCGCTTGGGAAGATCGGGATGGAAAACGAGACCTGCTGCCGGCGCGTCAACGTTACGGGCTCCGCACCGCAAACAAGGTCAGCCGTACCGCTCTCCATCGCGCGTGTCTTGGCGTCGCCTGCAAGCGAAACCCATTCGACATTGAGCTTCGGCAGGTTCAGCTGTGCCCTCAGACTATCGGCAATCTTGTTGCAGAGGGTGACGGCATAGCCGTCCGGCCGCCCTTGTTCGCCATTGAAGGAAAACGGCCTTGCATCCGGATCGTAGCCGAGCTTCAGCGCGCTGCTTGTTCTGATGCGGTCGAGCGTCTGAGCTTGCGCGGACGCGCTGAGGGCCAATACGGCCGCCGCCGTGAGGACAGAGGCGGCGATAGCCGCCCAGCGATCATTTGTTCCTGACATGTCCGATCCTCCTCTGTTACTCGGCCGGAAGCTGGTTCGTGGCGCTGGCGAAACGCGGGGCGATCAGGCCGTAGATGATGAAGCCGATGCCTGTGACGATCATGCCGCCGAGCACCGCATCCTTACCCGAGGCATAGATGGCGAAGACGCTGTAGGCCATGCCGATAAGGGCGATGGTCGCATTCAGCCGGTATTTCGGCTGTGGCACGCGTGCAGCCTTCATCATGACGAACAGTGACGAAAGCGCGATGATATAGGGCAGAACGTTGGTGACGACGGCGAGATTGACGAGCGCCGAGAACTGTTCGCTCAAAGTCGGCGATATGGTCATCAAGGCAAGGCATGTCTGCACGATGCCAAGAATGATCATGCCGGCCATGGGAGCCCCCATATCGTTCACCCGCGAGAATATGGATGGGAACATCCGCTCGTCGGCGGCGGTTTTCGCCGTCTGTGCGATCGTAAACTGCCATCCGAGCAGCGAGCCGAGGCAGGCCAGCACTGCAAGCGCCATGACGATGGAACCAACCGTGGAATTGAACATGGTCGCATAGGCGAGTGCAAACGGTCCCGTTGAAGCGGCGAGATCGGCATTCGGCACGATGCCCTGTATGACCGTCGTGGACAGGATATAGATGACGGCCGCGCCCAGCGTGCCGAACATGCAGGCGAGCGGTACGTCGCGCTTGGGATTTTCGACGGCATCGGAATTTTGCGCCGCGGATTCCATCCCGAGGAAGGCCCAGAGCGTCAGCGAGATGCTCGATCCCATGCCTTGCCCAAGCGTCAGGCCTTGCGGATTCCAGGCGGCGGCGAAAGTGCTGGAGCTGAACCAGAGCCAGCCGATGATCGACAGCAATCCGACGGGAAGGATGACGCCCCAGACCGTGACCGAGCCAATGCGGCCGGTAATGCGCGGTCCACCGAAATTGGCGGCCGTAGTCAGCCATAACAACACGATCAGCGCCAGGCAGGTCATGATCGGGGTCGAGGTCAGCACCGGGAAGAAACCGGCCAGGTATCCGACGGCCGAAATGCCGATCGCCACATTGCCGACGGCAAGCGACAGGAAATACAGGAAGAACACCATGAAGTAGCCGTCCTTCCCATAGGCATCCTCCGCATAGGCGGACATGCCTCCGGGGCGCTGGTTGAACAGCCCGGCCTGGGCGAAGCCATAGGCGATCGCCATAGAGCCGATAGCGGTCACGAGCCAGGAGAGCAGCGATATTGCCCCGACCTGCGCCATATTGGCAGGCAGCATGATGATCCCCGACCCCATCATGTTGACGGCGACGATAAAGGTGAGCTGCACCAGATTCATCTTTTTCTTGGTCGTGGCCTCGGCCGCAAGATGCATCGTGTTGTCGGTCATGACGTAATCCTCCCTAAAGCGCGTCGCGATCCTGCAGCTTCGCTTGGCTCACGCTTTAACTCTCTGTTTTCATACATGTCGTTGCCGCAAAACCGCTTCGCACTTTTCGTGCTCCAGCCTACTCGCGCACGACATATGTGTGGAACTTGATCCGCCCATCGATCCGCTCCTGGAACACGCCCTGGACCTCGTAATTGAAGCCGGGGAAGCGGTTGAAGGATTCTTCGAAGGCGAGGAAATAGTCCCGCATCGGCCGCGCCCTGTCGTCCCAGCGCTCTCCCGGCACGATCACGCCGATACCGGGCGGATAGATCAGCGCCAGCGTCGCAGAGATGCGGCCGGCGGCTTCCGTCAGCGGCACATAGTCGACATTGTTGGCGACCAGTGCCTCATAGGCCTGCTTGGGTGCCATCGCCGGTTCGGGGAAGCTCTCGGAGCGGAAGCAGAGGCGCTGCAACTCCTTGACCCCCGCCTCGCGGTAGAAGGAATGCATCTCATGGCAGACCTGGCGGACGCTATAGCCGGCATAACGCTCGCGATGGGCGGCGAAGACGGTCGGCAGCACTTCCTGCAGCGGCGCATCGCGGTCCCACAGGTTCTTGAACTTGACGAGCTTGGCGACGAGCGTGTTCAGCTTGCTCTCGTCTTCGGCAGGTGTCAGGAGGAAGAGCAGGCTGTTCAGGTCGCATTTTTCAGGCACGACCCGCTGCTCGCGCAGATAGTTGGCGACAACGGTCGCCGGAATGCCGAACTCGCGATACTCGCCGGTCTTCCGGTCGATGCCGGGGGTCAGCAGCGTAAGCTTGTTGGGATCGACCATGGTATAGCCGGGCGCATACCCCGAATAACCATGCCAGCTCGCCTCCGGATCGAACCGCCAGCATTGCTGCTCGCGTTTCAGTACCTCCGTCGCGACATCTTCCCACTTGGCGGCGGCGAGATCGCCGGTGTGCTTGGAGCCCGAAACCGTCACCCTGTCCGGCACGAAAGGATCGAAGAACCACTGCTCCTCCGGGGTCGCGGCCTTGGTCTCGTAATGCTCCACGAAACCGCGCAGCTTCTTGCGAACCTCGATCCCGAGCTCGATGCAGCGGTCCCAGAGCATCTCGCCGGCCTTGCCCTCATGCACCTTGGCATTGACGTCGAGCGAGGCGAAAAGCGGATAGAAGGGAGAGGTCGAGACGTGCATCAGCAGCGATTCATTGAAGCGCTTGTGTTCGACGAACCTGCGCTGGCCCTTGATATGTTCATCCCGCTTGTGGATCTGCGATGCCTGGGAAAAGCCGGCGCCCTGCTTGTGGACCGATTGCGTGGAGAACAGCCCGGGCATATCAGCCCTGAGGCCCTTCAGCCGCATCGGGCTATGGCCCTCGAAGAGCGGGTGGAAGGCGTTGTAGCCGATCCAAGCCTCGTCCCAGAGCACGTAGTCGCAGAGATGGCCGAGCTTCTCCATCACCTGGGCGACATTGTAGATCGTGCCGTCATAGGTCGCGAGCTGGATGCAGGCCAGACGGAACGGCCTTTCCGCCTCCGCACGGCTCTTGTCGGCGACGAGTGGGTGCTCCTCTATCTTTTGCCGCAGCCAGCTTTCGTCCCAAGCCGACCAGTCGACCGCGCCGATCATGCCGAAGGAATTGCGGGCGGTCGGCAGATAGATCGGGATGGCGCCGGCCTGCACGAGAGCACCCTGATGCAGGGATTTGTGATTGTTGCGGTCGAAGAGCACCAGATCGCCGCTGTGCAGTACCGCATTGGCGACGACCTTATTGGAGGTGCTCGTGCCGTTCAGGATGAAATAGGTGCGGTCCGCGCCGAAGATGCGCGCCGCCTGCTTCTGGGCTTCGACGGCGGGGCCTTCATGGATCAGGAGGTCGCCAAGATCGACATCTGCGTTGCAGAGATCGTTGCGAAAGATGCTCTCGCCGAAATATTTGAAGAAGATCTGTCCGGCCGGCGATTTTCGATAGAACTGGCCGCCCTGATGCCCCGGGCAATCAAAGGCGATATTGGCCTCGCCGTCATAGGCCATCAAGCCGCCGAAGAATGGCGGCAGCAGCGATTTGCCGTAATTCACGGCGCTGGACACGATCTGCTTGGCATAGAAGGTCGGCGTCTGCTGGCCGAGATAGACGAAACCATCCACCTCGCCGGCCATCTCGACGACATCCATATCCGCAATCGTCAGCGTATCGGCCATCGCCCAGATCGGCGTGCGGAAACCGATATCCCTGACGGAACGAAGGAAGCTGCGTGCCGAAACCAGCCGCCCGCCCTCGACCGAGCCGATATAGGCGCCGACGTCAGCATCCTCTGACACGTCGGCCGAATAATCGTCGCGCTGTTCCACCTCGAAGCCCTGGGCGGTGATCTGTGACACCAGTTCCTGCGCCTGGGCATTGTCGCGATCGATGATCGCGACGATCTTCAGCATCTTGTGGAACGGTATTGCGACCGTCGGAGATTTCACGTCGCGCGGGATCATTCTTGCCCCTCCCCTGCGATGCAATCGACGAGGTAGCGGCGACCGCCGTCACCGGGCGCGAAGCGAAGGCCGTGGATATCGGTTTCGAAACCGGGGAATTTTCTGTCGAAGTCACGGGCGTAAAGCAGATAGTCCTGAATGGACTTCGTCGACTGGGTGATCCGTTCGCCCGGCATGATCAGCGGAATGCCGGGCGGATAGGGAACGATCATCACGGCAAGGATGCGATTCATGAGGTCGTCGATCTCGACGCTCTCGATCCGGCCCTTGACCAGCCGGTCATAAGCATCGGCCGGACGCAGTGCCATGTCGGGCAGGACCGTATACATTTCGCGCTGCGCCTTCGGCACGTCGTCCTTGCGATAGATCGCGTGGATCTGCTCGCTGAGATCTTTGAGCCCCATTCCGGCATAGGCTTCCGGATGTGCCGCGGCCAGTGCCGGCAGTGCGCGGGTCAATGGCGCATTGGCGTCATAGAGATCCTTGAAATTCAGCAGTTCGGTGACGAGCGTGCTCCACTTGCCGCGGGTGATACCCATCGAGAACAGCACGAGGAAGGAATAGAGGCCGGTCTTCTCGATCTCGATGCGCCGCGAGGACAGGAACTTGGTGACGACCGCCGCCGGAATGCCGTGATCATCCATCACGCCGCTGGCCGAGAGGCCCGGCGACAGGATGGTGACCTTGATCGGGTCGACCATGACATGGTTTTCGGCAAGGCCGGCAAAACCATGCCAGGCATCATCCGGCTTCAAGACCCAGTCGGCACGGGTGTCGGTCGGCGTCTGCCCGGCAATCGTCGGCTCCCAGACGTCGAACCACCAGGTGTCTTCCGTCTGTTTCCTCACCGCGTTCATCGCCCGGCGGAAGCTGATCGCCTCGTCGATCGTCTCCTGGATGAGCGCGCGTCCGGCCGGCTGCTCCATCATGGCGGCCGCGACATCGCAGGAGGCAATGATGCCGTATTGCGGCGAGGTCGAGGTGTGCATCATGAAAGCTTCGTTGAAGCGGGTGATGTCGAGACGTTTGGTCTCGGCATGCTGGATATGGATCATCGACGCCTGCGAAAGGGCGGCCAGCAGCTTGTGCGTCGATTGGGTGGCGAAGGTGATGGCGTTTTGCGACCGCGCAGGCTGATTCGACGAGATCGCGTGGAAGCCATCGTAGAATTCGTGGAAATTGGCGTAGGCGTACCAGGCTTCGTCGAAGTGCAGCACCTCGACCGCGTCGCCGAGCGACGCCTTGATGGCATCGACATTGTAGCAGAGGCCGTCATAGGTCGAGTTGGTGATGACCATCAGCCGGACCTTGCCGCTGGTCTGCCCGGCAAAGGGGCTTGCGGCAATCTTGCCGGCAATCGACTCCGGCGTGAACTGGTCCTTCGAGATCGGACCGATGATACCGAGCCCGTTGCGCGAGGGCGTCAGATAGATGGGCGTCGCGCCCGTCATGATCAGCGAATGCAGGATGGACTTGTGGCAATTGCGGTCGCACAGCACGAGATCCCCGCGCCCGACCATGCCGTGCCATACGATCTTGTTGGCAGTCGACGTGCCGCCGACGACGAACAGCGTCTCATCTGTGCCGAAGATGCGCGCGGCATTGCGCTCGCCCTCGGCGATCGGCCCGACATGATCGAGAAGCGAGCCTACGCTGCCGACTGACACTGAGATATCGGACCGCAGCGTGTTTTCACCGAAGAACGTGTAGAAGAGCTGGCCGACGGGGCTCTTACGAAACGCGACGCCGCCGCCGTGCCCAGGCGTGTGCCAGGAATAGGCCCCCTCCAGCGTATAATCCATCAGCGCCTTGAACATCGGCGGCGGCAGCCGGTCGAGATAATTGCGGGCTGCCTGCGCGATGGCGCGCGCCATGAATTCCGCCGAATCCTCGAACAGCCGGAAGAAGGCATTGGCGTGGCGCAGCACCGTGGCCGGAACGTCTTCCGCCGTGGTGTCGTCGCCGAAGAGGAAGATCGGCAGGCGGTCGTTTCTTCGCCGTTTTGCGGCGAGAACCTCCCCCAGCACCTGCCAGCGCGTGCCGCTGTCCTCGGTGCCGTCGACGGAAACCAGCCAGCAGGATTCGGTGTTGAAGACATGCACGAGACGGCGGGCATCCTCATAGGAAATACCGGAGACGATCCGGAACCCTTCCGTTTCGATGGCTGAGGCCAAATCGCGCATTCCGCGGCCGGCAGCACTCTTGCCATCGAAATCCTCATCGATGACCGCTATCGGAAATGCCATCTGGAATTCCATGCGTTCCTCCAGAACCCTGATGTCAAAGGCTGTGGCCGTCATGCAGCCCGCTGCATCTCAGGTCGAAGGATCGTACATGACGGGTCGTGGAGCGTCCTTGATTGCAATCAAGGTGACGCGAAGCATTTCGACATCGCCGGCGGAATTGCGCTTTGACTAGCTATTCGGCCCATTCCGCATCGGCGGTGAAGGCGATCGTCAGCCAGCGATTGGCGCTTTCGTCACCGATCGCGTTGCCGATCTCGTCGCGGAGCGCGTCCCATTCTTCCACGGTCTTGGCAGGAAGCCCTTCGGGGACGATGAAATAAAGTTCGATCTGCATTGCGCGGCCGACTTGGGCGACATAGGCGCGGTGGGAAAGGAAGCCGAGACGGCGAACCGTTTCCAAGGCGACACGGTCGACATGTTCCTGCAGATCGACGGGGGCGATCAGCAGGATCTCGCTCAATGCCTTCCAGACGGTGCCGACCGGAAGCGGAATCATGACCAGGCAGACAAGCGCCAGAACCGCCGGGTCCATATAGTTGGCAAGCCAGGCAGCCGGCGTTGCCTGCACCGCCATACCGATCAGGAATGCGACGAGCAGCGCAAGCGCGATGCCGCCCGACATGATCCATGCCTTGACGTCGAGCGAGACGAAATCCGATCTGATGCGGGCGTTCAGCCTGATGCCGAGGAAGGCCATGACCGTGCAGACAAACAAGGTCGCTGCGGAATAAGCGACCGCCATGCCGAATTGCAGTTCGTGGCCGCCGTTCAGGATGCTGATGATCGCGCTGATCAGCGCATAGACACCGACCGTCATCAGCAGGCAGCCGTTGAGCATCAGCACGATAGGCTCCAGATGCCAGAAGCCCATGGTGAAGCGGTTGCGAATTCTGCCGGATCGGGCATCGCTCTGGGTCGATTGGATGATCAGGTTGGAGACTCCAAGCGCAAGACCGGTCATCGCGGCATCGGCCAGCGAGTAAACGCCGTCGAAGGCGATCGAGAAGGAGCCGGAAAGAATGCCGAAGACGACGCCGAGCGTTGCGACCACGACGGTCGCGGCAATCGACACCCTGAGAAACCCCTGCTCGCTCAGCATCGTCGACCCCGCCTCCCGCTCCGGCCCGTCATGCGATCTAAGCAGCTTTAGCCCGATGACGAAGGCTAGACCAGCCCCGCCGACTACGCATTGATCCGGATTGCGGCAGCCGGTTTTTGCAACGACAATTACGGTTTGAAGGCGGTCCGCAGAGACATCGGCTCCGGGCAGCCGGCTCGCGGGGGAAGCTCATGACAACGTCGCAAAATGGCAAGAGCCTCGGACTTGCTGCCTGCACCGCCATCGTGGTCGGCAATATGGTGGGATCGGGCTTTTATCTTTCACCAGCCGCGGTAGCGCCCTATGGCAACCTTGCGATCATCGTCTGGATCGTCATGGGCGCCGGCGCGATTTGCCTCGGCCTGACCTTCGCGCGCCTCGCCAGCCTCGTGCCGGCCGTCGGCGGCCCCTATGCCTATACGCGGCTCGCCTATGGCGATTTCGCCGGCTTTCTGATCGCCTGGGGCTACTGGATCTCGATATGGACATCGCTGCCCGTCATAGCGATTGCCTTTGCCGGCGTGATGGTCGATCTCTTCCCTGCCCTCGCCAACCGATTCGCCGCGACGGTGCTGACGCTCGGCGTGATCTGGGCGATCGTGCTTGTCAATCTTCGCGGCGTTCACGCGGCCGGAGTCTTCGCGCAGGTCACGACCTACGCCAAACTGCTGCCTTTCGGCGCCGTTGCAATCATCGGTCTTCTCTATATCGATACGTCGCATTTCGCCGAATTCAATCCGAGCGGTCAGCCGTTGCTGCAGTCCTTTGCGACCCTGGCGCCTCTCACCATGTTTGCCTATCTCGGGCTGGAATCGGCGACCGTTCCAGCCGGCGACGTGGAAAATGCGGAGCGGACGATCCCACGATCGACCGTGCTCGGCATCTCCATCGCCGCTGCCCTTTATGTGCTCGGCACGATCGTGGTGATGGGCCTCGTGCCGCGTGAACAGCTTGTTCAGTCGGTTGCGCCATTTTCCCAGGCGGCAGGGATCATGTGGGGACGGCCCGGCGAGTTGGCCATCTCGCTTGCGGTGCTGGTCTCCTCGATCGGCGCGCTCAACGGCTGGACCTTGCTGATGGGGCAGGTTCCGATGGCTGCTGCCCGCGATGGGCTGTTTCCGCCGCTATTTGCCCGGCTCTCCCCGCGAGGCGTGCCGGGGTGGGGCATGATCATCTCGGCCTCGTTGGCAACGCTCCTCGTGCTCGTCCAGGCGCTGGGCTCCGAAGGTTTTGCCGCCGTCTATCGGCTGATGGTCGGACTGAGCACCATGGCCGCCGTCGTTCCCTATGCCTTCTGCGCGCTTGCCGGAAGCCTTGTCGCAAGCGTGACTGATGGGCGAATGCCGAGGGTCAGCGTGATCGAGCTCATCGCGTTCATCTTTGCGATCTTCACCCTTTACGGCTCCGGCGCCGAACCGGTGCTCTACGGCCTCGTGCTGCTGATGCTCGGCATCCCCGTCTATGTCTGGCAAAGACGCAACGCGGCTGGCGCGACAGACAAGGAAACGGCAGCGAACGCCGCAACGCAACCGCTGCCGTCTCAGGATAAGTTTGCCTGATCGACCAGGCCCTCAGGCATGCCAGCTCAGGTTATCAAAACGCTCGTTGATGATCGTCCCGCGGTCACCGCGCACCATACCGGCGATTTCGGCAAGAGAGCCGATTGCGGCCGTCTTGCCGTTTGCCCGTGCAAAATGGCAGGCAGCATCGACCTTCGGGCCCATCGAGCCGGCCGGGAAGGAGAACTGCGCGAGATCGTCAGGACGAGCGCGGTGGATCGCCTTCTGGGACGGCTTGCCCCAATCGATGCAGACAGCCTCGGCATCCGTCGCCATGATCAAAAGATCGGCGTGGAGTTCTCGCGCCAGCAGTTCCGAGCACAGATCCTTGTCGATCACGGCCTCGACGCCGATCAGCTTCCGATCAGCGCCCTTTTCGTACATCGTCGGAATTCCGCCGCCGCCGGCACAGATAACGATGGTGCGCTGCTCCAGAAGCCAGCGCACGGGTCGGATCTCGAAGATGCGCTTCGGCGCCGGCGAGGCGACGACGCGCCGCCATTTTTCACCGTCCTGCTTGAGCACCCAACCCTTCTCCGTGCGGATCCGATCCGCCTCGCCCTTGTCGTAGACCGGCCCGACGAACTTGGTAGGGTTCCGGAACCCCGGATCTTCGGCGTCGACTTCCACCATGGTGAGAAGCGTTGCCAGAGGTTGCTCGAACGGCAGGAGATTGCCGAGTTCTTGTTCCAGCATATAGCCGATCATGCCCTCGGTCTCGGCGCCGAGAACATCGAGCGGATAGGCCTCCTCTGGTTTGTAGGCCGCTCCCTGCAGCGCGAGCAGCCCGACCTGCGGTCCGTTGCCGTGGGTTACTACGATCTCATGTTCGGCCGCCAGCGGCGCGATCGCCTCAGCGGCGGTGCGCGCATTTCGCCTCTGGGTATCGGCGGTCATCGCTTCTCCGCGCCGGAGAAGCGCATTGCCGCCAAGCGCTATGACCACACGCATGCTAATCTCCCAGGGTTGCAACGAGCAGGGCCTTGATCGTATGCAGGCGGTTCTCAGCCTGTTCGAAGGCGACGTTGGCTTCGGATTCGAAGACGTCGTTGGTCACTTCGAGCCCGTTCTCCATGCCGTAATCTTCGGCGATCTGCTTGCCGAGCGTCGTCTCGGTGTCGTGAAATGCCGGCAGGCAATGCATGAACTTGGTCTGCGGATTGCCGGTCGCCTTCATCAGATCCTGATTGACCTGGTAAGGTGTGAGCAGCTTGATGCGTTCGCGCCAGACGTCCTTCGGCTCGCCCATCGAAACCCAGACATCCGTATGGATGAAATCCACGTCCTTGACGGCCTCTCGCGGATCTTCGGTGACCAGCAGCCGGGCACCCGAAGCCTGCTGCAAATCCCTGGCGATCTTCATGTATTCTTCCGAGGGCCACAGTGATCTCGGCCCGCAGATACGCACATCCATGCCGAGAAGGCAGCCGACGATCAGCAGCGAATGGCCCATGTTCGAGCGGGTGTCGCCGACATAGGCATATTTGATTTCAGCGATCGGCTTGTCGCTGTGCTCGCGCATGGTCATGACATCGGCAATCATCTGGGTCGGATGATATTCATCGGTCAGGCCGTTATAGACCGGCACGCCGGCGTACTTTGCCAGCGTCTCCACGCCCCTCTGGGCGGAGCCGCGATATTCGATCGCGTCATACATGCGCCCCAGCACTCGCGCCGTGTCCTTGAAGGATTCCTTGTGCCCGATCTGCGACCCCGATGGATCGAGATAGGTCACATTGGCGCCCTGATCCGAGCAGGCCACTTCGAAGGCACACCTCGTTCTCGTCGAGGTTTTCTCGAAGATCAGGCAGATTTCCTTGCCCTTCAGATGCTCCTGTTCGGTGCGGGCATATTTGGCCCGTTTCAGGTCGCGCGCGAGATCGAGGAGATAGCGGAATTCCCTCGGCGTATAGTCCTGCACGGTCAGAAGCGATCGATTGCGCAGATTGAAACTCATGGTCTTGCTCCGTCGGTCTGGTTCGTGGATGGAAACGGTCAGTAAGCGGGGTCGCGCCAGATCGGGCATGTCATGCAGTGTCCACCACCACGACCGCGTCCGAGCTCGGAGCCGCGGATGGTGATGACCTCGACGCCCGCCTTTCGCAGCAGCGTATTGGTGTAGGTATTGCGGTCGTAGGCGACGACGACGCCGGGCTCGAGCGCCACGACATTGTTGCCGTCGTCCCATTGTTCGCGTTCGGCCTGGTAGGAGTTGCCGCCGGTCTCGACGGTGCGCAGCTTCGCCAGATCGAGCGCTTCGGCGACGACATCGAGCATCGGCGCATTTTCCGGATGGATCTCGAATGTGCCGTCGTCGTCCTTGGGATGCATGCTGTAGCAACGGATCTGATCGACGACCTCGGCAAACAGTGTGACGACGTCGCGGTCGCAGAAGCTGAAGACCGTATCGAGATGCATTGCCGCGCGGCTCTTCGGCATCAGGCAGCCGATCACCCGCTTCGCCGCCTTGCTTCTGAAAAGGGCCTGAGCCACCTGGCCGACCGCCTGATAGGTGGTGCGCTCGCCCATGCCGATCAGTACCGTACCGTTCCCGATCGGCATGACGTCGCCGCCTTCCATCGAGGCGTTGGCAAATTGATGATCGGCGTCACCCCACCAGATCTGGAAATCGCCGCCCTGGAAGATCGGATGAAACTTGTAGATGGCACGCTGAATCAGTGTCTCGGCGCGTCGCGCCGGCCAGAACATCGGGTTGCAGGTCACGCCGTTATAGATCCAGCAGGAGGGATCGCGCTGGAAAAGCGTGTTGGGAATCGGCGGGATGACGAAATCGCTTTCCGGCAAGGCGCTGAGCATCAACGCCTTGGCCTTGACGTCGGGCAGGTCGGAGATCGCGATGCCGCCGATCATGAATGCGGCAAGCTGTTTGGCCGGCATTTCGTCGAGCCATGGCCGCATCGCCTCGGCAACCTGCGAGCCAAGCACATTCGGGGTGATGCGCCGGTCCAGGATGAAATCGCGCGCCTGCTCGTTGGCGAGGGCCTGACCGAGCAGATCGTGAAGTTCGAGAACCTCGACACCCCTTTCCTGCATCTTCAGGACGAAGTCATAGTGGTCCTTCTGGGCTTCATGAACCCAGAGGACATCGTCAAAAAGCAGATCATGGCAGTTTGCAGGCGTCAGGCGTTGATGCGCCAGGGATGGTCGACAGACCATGACGGTTCTCAGTTTTCCAACCTCAGAATGAACACCGAAACCACGCATGTGGTCCTCCTTCCAGCCATCGGGATAGCTCTTTGAACAGCGTCAGATTATTTTGGCGGGTCCACTCATGTCATTGATTGCAGACAAGGTGCGGTGCAGCATTTGTGACCCCGGCGTCGCCCAGTGATGCCGTCGCTCAGTGAAGATCGGACCGATCGTTTCGGCGTATCTGCCATGCGCGCCAATGGGTGGGATGAACGTCCAGCATCTCGCCCGTCAAGGCATTGGCCCATCCGCTTGCCAGGCGCTGGCACGGAAAAACCAGGGCGTGGATACCATCACCGTCAATGACGGCGAGTTCGATATCCTCTTCGAATGGTGCTTCGACGACCAACCGCCACATCATCGAACCCTCCCCGTTGATGCACGAGCGTCGACTGGATACGGGGCTGTTCTTACACAGGCCGGTCGCTCGTCCGGCATTGGTTCTCCAGCCGGCGTTTTGCGGGCGGCGGCGCAACGACATCATTGTCCCGCCCTTTCGATAGAAGATGAGGTTCCTGTGGCTCCAGCAACGCCTCACTCAATATAGAAGGTCAGGTTGCCGTTACGGGCGCGCGTCACCCATTCTATTTGGTTGGGGGTCAGCTTCTTAGCCTTCAATTGCTGGACGAGCCATGTGTTGGAACGGATAGCTGTCCGGATTTCCTTCACATGTTCGGCGCTGCCCGGCCTCGGCATCGCACCGACTTCGACCGCGGTTCGAAAGCTGACGATTGAAAAACGCTTGTCGTGATAGTTTCTGATGTGCTCCGGCAGGTTTTCGGCCCAGTTCATGCGCCGGTATTCCTTGCGCGTCTGCTGGGCGTCGACAGGCGCCGCAACCAACGCCGCGCTCGCAATGGCGATAGCAAGGGCAATCTTCATCATCTTCCTGCTCCTCAAATGGCCGTGTGCCCATTCCTGCCAGAGTAGCGGAAGAATGAGCCGGCGACATTGAGCCGAATCAATGGAAGGAGCCGAGCGGAAACCTAGGCAGGCCAGGCCTTTCCACCGGCGATTGGCACTGAGATACCCATAGAGGCTACGCGATACTACACCGACCCGTTTCCCAAAGGTGGTAACCTCAAGTCCTTGTAGGGCAAAGCCCATTAAGGGGCAGGCCGTCTCAAGGGCGGAGGAAACCATCGTGTCCATCAAGATGGAAGCGCCGCATGTTGAGGAATGCGATCGTGTTGACCCGGACGTCTCGGGCCGACCCTCGTTCATGGAAACTCGGATGACAGGCCGCGACCGGCCAGGCGCTTTGCGGCAGGGCGATGGCGCACCGCGGATGGACTGGATCCGGCAATTCTATGAACACCTGCCGGACGCGGTGTTCTTCATTACCGAGCGTCACCGAATTTCGGCCTGCAACAGGGCTGCTGTGGCATTGTTCGGTTATGAGGAAGACGAATTGCTTGGTCAGAGGATCGACTTTGTCTGGTATCCGACACCGGATGTCACGTTGAAGGGACGCTGGGCAGACCGGGGCGTGGTCCGGGCGGGTGTGGCGATCACGAGGAGCGGTGTTCAATTTCCAACTGCCCTGACGATCATCAGAGAGCAGGACGACAAAGGACACTTCTTCGCGGTGATCTTCGAGGATTTCCGCACCGAACGCGAGACTTTGCAACATGTCCAGGAGCTTCAGCACGAGCTTGCCCGCCTCGCCAGAATAGTCGCGCTCGGTGAAATGACATCGACGCTGGCTCATGAACTTGCCCAGCCGCTGGCGTCGATCGCCGCATACGCGCAGGGTTGCGGGCGGCTTGTAAAGAAGCATCGACACGGCCACGGCGAAGAACTCTGTGAAGCCTTGTCCGAGATTACGCAGCACGCTCTGTGGGCGGGAAAGATCGTGCAGAACATCAGAGAATTCGCCAAGCGCGGCGCCGACGAGAGAAAGATTGAGGCGATGCACGCGCTCATCCATGAGGCGACGGCATTCGCGCTTGCCGGATCGCAGCGAAAAGGCTTTTGTGCCGATTTTCAGCTCGAAGCGCAGCGGGACGTCGTGCTTGCGAACCGCGTCCAAATCGTGCAGGTGCTGACGAACCTTGTGCGCAACGCCGTGGAGGCTACCGACGGCATTGCGCAGCCGCATATCACCATCCGAACCAGAACCGACGATTTCTCCCGCCTCGTTGTCGACGTATCCGACAATGGCTGCGGAATTGCGGTCGACATCGAGGAGGCGCTGTTTCGTCCCTTCGTGACCAGCAAACCGCGCGGCCTCGGTATGGGCCTGGCATTGTCCAAGCGCATCATCGAGGCGCATGGGGGGCGCATAAGCGCGCGCAACAGAATGGAAAGCGGTTCAATCCTTTCGTTTTCCCTTCCGCTGGTGGAGACAACAACCGATGGCGAACGACCTCACGATCCATCTCGTTGATGACGAGGAGTCGCTTAGGCGGTCTTTAACGTTCCTGTTGGTGTCGGCAGGTTTCGCCGTTCGGACGCATAGCTCTGCCAAAGCCTTTCTGGAACTGTTGCCGCTTTCGGGACGAAGCTGCCTCGTGACGGACCTGCGCATGCCCGAAATCGATGGTATCGAATTGCTCCAGCGCCTGCGCCGTTTGAGACTGAACGTTCCGGTCATTGTCATTACCGGTCAGGGCGATATCGCCGCAGCCGTCCGGGCGATGAAGGCGGGCGCATCCGATTTCCTTGAAAAGCCCGTCAGAGAAGAGGCGCTGATAGCGGCGATCAACGCGGCGGTGGGACAGAGGCGTCCGGGCGGGGCCATCGCTGATTCTGAGAGCGTTGCGGTACGGCTTCGTCAGCTCACGGAGCGCGAACACCAGGTTCTGGCCGGCGTTCTTGACGGCCTGCAGAACAAGATGATCGCCTATCAGCTTGGTATCAGCGCACGCACGGTCGAAGTCCACCGCGCCAACGTGATGGCGAAAATGGGCGCACGTAATCTGGCTGAGCTCATGCGGATGGCCATCACCCTGGATACGGCAGCGCAGCCGATTGGAACCACCAAGGCCCTGCCCGGCGACGGTGCTTGGACGCCTGCCCGATAGGTCGCGGCCGCGTCACACAGCTGTCGGGGATCGAGCTTCCGTAGCGATACTTAAGGGATTTCGCGAATATCGAGGCAGACGGCGATTGGTTATGTTGCTAGGCGGATTGGGGGGCGACGCATATGCTTCATCACCACGCGACCGTAAGGCAAATGGCAATTCCGGGCCGTCGTCATGGAACAACTGTCGGAACAGCCAGGGATCAGTCGATCAAGCTCAAGGCCAACGAGACAATTTACAGCGAAGGCGAACACGCATTTGCAATCTATCAGGTCGAAACGGGTGCGGTGCGCATTTATCGCCTGATGGCCAGCGGACAGCGATATATTCTGTCATTCTGCGGTGAGGGCGAATGGTTCGGCCTTGAAACCGGGAATGTTCGAACCGACTTTGCGGAAGCCGTCTGCGAGGCCTCCATCAGACCTTTTCGAACCAGCCAGAACGCGGTCGTTCCTATCGACCTTCTTCACATCGCGCTGACGAACCTCGCCAAGGCACAGCACAAGCAGCTCGTTATCACCGAACAAAGCGCGCTGAAGCGGGTCGCGGCCTTCGTTTGCGAAATGGCAGACCGTCATCCGGAAGATCTGGAGTTCGACATGATGATGTCCCGCAGCGACGTCGCCGACTATCTCGGACTGACAGTCGAAACCGTTGCCCGCTGCTTCACGAAACTCCGCGAAAAAGGCGTCCTATGCCTGAAGGGCAAGCTGCAGCGCGTCGTTCGCCTTCTGGACCGCGAGGCGCTCATCGCGCTCACCACCTGACGCATGTCGTCCGGACGTGGGGGCGCTTCGGGGATAAGGTCATGCATAAAGCACAGAAGCTATAGCGGCGATGGATTGAAATCGACCGTGCAAAGAGGGTTGAACAATGAGATTCCTATTCTGCCACAGATCGAATGCAGCGGCCACAACATGCATCGCGGCTCTGCTGTTGCTGGTGACCTTTCCACTCGCTGGACGGGCGCAGGACAATCCGTTTGAGCAATTTCCTTTGGTCATCCATTGCAAGTACAATGAAACCTACCACAGCTTCTACTTGTCACGCATCTCACAGGACGGCGTTGCAACCTATCAGGCATCCGAACGGATCGCCGGCACGATCACCCTCGACGGCAAGGCCAAGGCTATCGGCGGTGAAGGTGGAGGCACCTGCGTCGGCAAGACCTTGGCGGAGCTTCGCGCATCCCATCAAGCCTACGATCTGAACCGCTAGGCGATGCGGCCGTTAGACTAGGCTCGCCCCGCAGAGGTCGATGCTAAAGACCGAGTGGCGACCAGCGCGCACCGCGGTCCGCCGAACGTATATCGCGACTGCGATTCCGCCTCAGGTCGAAATTCGTCTGACCGATCTGGCAGCTCTCATTTACAGCGACAACGTCACCGGATCGGGCGGCTCCTGACGAGATGCGGCAGTCGGACGGTGAAAGGGGAAAAAAGCGCAGCGTTATCGGGACTAAAAGCTGAGCCTCTTCAGGCCCCATAGCCGCAGCAATTCGGCTGGAGCCGAAATCTCCGCCGCGATGACGTAAGGGTCTCCACTGCGCATCGGCGTTGTGGCTTCCCGCATCTTGATTGGAAGCCCGTGCCCAAGCTTCCTGACCGAATAGAAGGCCAGTTTCAGACCGTCTGCGGCCCGCCACGACTGCAATCTGCCCCACGGTTTTTCCTCCGCGCGTCCGCTGCTCTCGGCGATGCCCTGGACTTCCAGCCACTGAGCGATGGATGCGAGGGCGTTGGTGGGGTTCACGGTCCTATCATCCATGCCATGCCAGATGGTTATCGGCGGCCACTGCTTTATCTCTGAGGAGATTTCCCTGACGGGTCGCCCCCAGCCGCCAGGCGGGGGCGTCGCGCCCGACTTCATCGCTCGTAACGCCGACATCGCATCTCGGGCCGCTCCGAGGGGCATGCCGGCGATGATCGCGGCGCCTGCGAACAGCTTCGGATAGTTGGCAACCAGCGCGGCCGTCATTGCCCCGCCTGCAGACAGTCCTGTGACAAAGATCCTCGAGCGGTCGATGCGATGTTTTTCGCATGCATATTCGATCATCTGCCTGATGGAGAGCAGCTCTCCGCGGTCTCTGGCGACGGCACTTGGACGGAACCAATTGAAGCATCGTTGCGAATTATTGGCGCTTCTCTGCTCAGGGTAAAGGAGAACGAAGCCGCGTTCCTTTGCGAGCCTAGAGAAGCCAGCGGCACCATCCAGACTTTCGGGTGTCTGCCGGCAGCCATGAAGCACGACGACAAGTGCCGGGCGTTTCGGCAGCCGCGCTGCCGGCACGAAGGTTTTCATGGTCAGGCGGCCGGGATTGCTTCCAAACGCAGTCGTCTCGACAAGAACAGGTTTCGCAGCACGCGGTGTCGGCCTCGTGCGTTTCGTCTTGTTCCGAGGCGCCTTGAAGGCCTTCTCGATCAGCCTGCTGAATTTCTTCTGAGACTTGAGGGCACGCGCTAACGACTTGCCGAAACCGAACTTCATACCCCCATCGTCTCGAGCCGTGACAACAGCGTCCGCAGGCCCGGCTGCGCGGCTTCACGACTCGCATCCTTCAACCGGAACCACTGCGTCTTGCGAAGTCCTGCTTCGGGAAACGCCACGGCAATCCTCAAAACTTTCAAAAGATGAACGGCAACCGTATAACGGTTCACGCTACTGTCCTTTTGATAGGTGAAACTGCCGACGGGCGTGCTGTCGACGTCACCGATGATGCCGGCCTCCTCAAACGCCTCCCTCAAGGCCGCCGCGCTGCTCGTTTCGCGGCTCTCGATATGGCCTTTCGGAACGCCCCATCGACCGTTGCGTCGACTGCCGACCAAAAGCACTTCGAGACGTCCGTTGGCATTTCGTCGATAGCAGATGGCGCCTGCCTGTGCGACATCGAGTCCGGTGTTATCGGTCAGAACTTCGTTTCTTGTTGGCTGCTGCAGCATGAACGGCCTCCGATACGGCTCGCAAACTAGGGCGATGACACAGGCGGGTCCAGTTGTTTCGTCCTACATTTGCGAAAATTGAACATGCCGTGGGTTTAGGCGTTGGCGATGGTCAATCGAACGTGGAGCACGTCTTGTCGGAAATCGAAATCAAGCTCGACCACGAAGGTGAACTCTGGACCTTGTGCTGAGTTCCGATCTGCTTGGAGAACCGCAGGTGGTACTTGAAGGCATTGGCCATTTCCGCTTCGTTGACGAGAACGGGTTCTCCGGCCAATTCGGCGTTGTCGAACCATTCTGCCGTGAACGACCCGATCGCAATCGGCGCGCGTTAGAGTTAGCGCCATGTACCATTTCTACTAAATTCAAACCGGAAAGTGGCCCTATGATCCCAAGGATCGCGGGGTTACGAACCGCTCGAGATAACCGGTGCCCGTCGCAATCTCGTGCCATCCGCCGAGATCGAGGTCGATGACGGCGAGTCCCGCCGTCGGGAACTTCTGCCGCATGCGTCGCACGGCATCGACATCGCCGTCCGCCACGATCAGCGAGGCAGCATTCTCCATGCCGGGATTGTGGCCGACGACAAGCAGCGTGCGGATGCCGGGTTCGACGGCCCGGATCACATCGAGCATGCGCTCCGCCGACACCTCGTAGATATCTGCCGTCTCCACTTCCGAGACCTTTTTCGAAAGGGCCCTGCGGACAAGCTTCCAGGTTTCCTGCGCTCGGCGGGCCGGCGAGACGAGGGCGAGGTCGGGGATCAGCTTTTCGCGCAGCATATAGGTCCCGATGACGGGCGCAGCCTTTCGCCCGCGATCCGCCAATGGCCGTTCACGATCGGCCACACCGTCGGGCCAGGCGGATTTGGCGTGGCGCAGAAGAATGAGCCGGTGTTTCGGCAGCATATGGTTCAAGGTCATTTATCGCGAGGCCAATGTCATCGGTAAGAGCTTCGATTCGTGTTGACAACTGGTGCATGAACTGTCCGATACACTTCGCAAACTAGGCGCATGCCACTGACGGGTCCAGTTGTTTCGTGCCTTGAGCGTCGTGGGGTTTCGGCGGGGAGCGCCGGGCGGGGCCTCATCGGCGGGCACCGGATAGCGCTTGCGCCGTCGCTCCGTGGTTCTCGTATTGGACACTTCGTCTTCCTCCGTCCCCTTGATGGCTTCGCGCCGCGCTCGCCGTGCAGGCTGGCTGCGCTCCGCGGCCGCCTCGAATCGGGCCAGCGCTACTGCAGTTCGTGTACGACCGGTGCGGCGCTTAGAGTCGACCGCGGCATCGGCTATGAGCAGTCGGCCACGATGCACGGGCGGCTCGGCAGGCTGCTGTTCACCGGACGAAAGGATAATGACTGGGTACACGTCGGATCCTTCGGCACGGGGTTCAGTCGAAAGGAGGTCGAGGATCTTCGTAAGGTGTTAGATAGTCTCATAACGAAGAAGCCCGTCGTGCTGCTGGCGTCCAGCGCACTTCGCTTCCGCTGTAGTCTGAATAAACCCCGAGGCATCTGCAGCCTATGATCGACGATCATGTGGCCCGAGGGAGAAGGTTAGCGCCGATAAAACAGTGGTTGCCGATTGAGCAGCATGGAATCGCCGAATTCATGCGCACGGTAGCGGCACGCAGTGAGAGCGGCGGAGGCGCTGGCGAGTAGGCCGTCGTCGGCAAAGGCGCGCAGCAGCTCGAAATGGCTTTCGCCGGGCTGGTGGACGCCAGTGAGCAGCGCATCGACGACGCGGAGCGGAGTGCCCTGTTCGATGCGCCCTGTCGCAATACCATCTCCGGCACGCACGCTGCCATCGGGATTGGCGGCTGCTTCAAGTGCGCGCACGACGCTGGTGCCGATCGCGATGATGCGGTTGCCCCTGAGCTGCGCCTGCGCTACCTGCGCCACGGTACATTCAGGGATGCGGTACGGCTCGTCGAAGGGAAGGCGCAAGTCGAGCGCGGGATCGCCGGTGGATGAAACGCCCGCGGCATGCGTGAGTGTTGCAAAACCGATCTCGCGACGACGCCAAGCTTGCAGCGTGCGCCAGTCGAGCGCGAAGGAAGCCGATGGCGCCTCGAACGCGACCGGCCGGGCAGCAATTCTCGTCCAAACATCCCATAGTGCCAACGGCTCGGGAACATGCGCGTATTGGATCGGCCTGCCGTGCTGCGCCAGTCCTGCAAATATGGCTGCTCGGGTGCCTTGGAAGACCAGCTCGACAAGGCGAGGATGGTCGAGAACGCGCGCGACCTCGGCTTCAAGTGAGCCGAGCTGGAGGCGATCGCCTGATGACAGCGCAGGCGGCGGCAGGCGATCTTCCGTGCGGGTGCGATGATCGCCCGAGCCGAAGACAATCGCAAGGAAGCGGACTGGAGCGGAAGGTGACAGCCAGCCGGCCAAGCGGATCTCGATCGTCTTTCCGCATTGGAGATGCGTGCCGTGCAGGCTGGCAGGCAAGGTTGCGGCATCGTTGGCGACAACCAGATCGCCAGGATCGAATGCCGCCCCGAGGTGAGCCCGCGGCAGGTCGCGCATCGTGCCGTCCGCCTCAACGACGAGCAGCCTGGCCGATTGCCTATCGAGGCGATCCGCGGCAATCACGCGTGGGCTCCGGCGGTAAGCGCAGCGTGACCCGGCAACGCGTCAAGCATCTTTGCGATGATCTCGGCAGCCGCCACCTCCGGGTCTTTCAAGGTCGAAGGGTCGGCGTCCGGAAGCGCCAGCGCGTGGAGCGGGGTGTCCATGTCCCCAGGGTCGAGCGCAAGGAACCTTATTCCATCGGATTTCGACTCCTCGTCCCAAATCGCGGTCAGATGGGCAAGTGCTGCCTTGCTCGCGCCGTATGCGCCCCAACCGGGATAGGCGTTGACCGCCGCGTCGCTGGAGATGTTAATCACCAGGGCGCCGCGGCCCTCGTGCGCGGACGCGGCAAGCGCACCGAACAGGGCTTTCGTCAGCCGGAAGACGCCGAGAACGTTGACCGCGAGCGCCGCTTCCAGCTCCTCGCACTCCGTATCAGCAAGAAGCGCCAGAGGCGCAGGACCGAGGCTCGATGCATTGTTGATCAGGACGTCGACCCCGCCGAGGTTGGCAGTGACCTGCATCGCGATCGGGTAGATATCTTCCTTCTTGCCGATGTCGGCGACAATGCCAAACGCGCCCGTCTCGGCTGCGACGCGTTCGACATTCCCGGCGGTACGGGCGACGAAAGCGATGCTCGCACCCTTCCCGGCAAGCTGCCGCACAAGCGCCAGTCCAAGGCCGGAAGTGCCGCCGGTGATCCCTACGCGAAGTCCTTGAAGATCGATTTTCGGCTGCATTGCAGGTGCTCCTTCAATAGCCACGCGTAACTGCTACAAGTTCAAGTTAACTTGAAGTCAAGAGAGCTTCGTGCTTTTATTTGTGCATGGATCCGATGCTGACCATCACCGACGTGTCGCGGCGCAGCGGCGTTGCATCATCAGCCTTGCGCTTCTATGAGGAGCGTGGGCTGATCGCATCTGAGCGCGCCGGCTCGGGACACCGACGCTACCACCGGTCCGCATTGCGGCGGATCGCCTTCATCGTCTTTGCACAGCGGATCGGGCTGACGCTTGAGGAGATCGGCGTCGAGCTCGCTAAGCTTCCGGCCGATCGCGTACCGTCACGTCGGGATTGGTCGCGGCTGTCGAGCGCGTGGGCAAAGCGTATCGACCAGCGCATAGCCGAGTTACAGCGCCTGCGGTCCGGGCTTGGCGAATGCATCGGTTGCGGCTGTCTGTCGATCGACCGATGCAGCTTGGCGAACCCTGCCGACGTGGCAGGGCGCAAAGGGCCGGGGGCGAGGTATTGGCTGGGGTGAATGAGCCTCCAACGGTACGGCGGACGATCTTACGATCTTCGCGACAATATTTGGGCGACATAGGCGAGTGCCGAGCGGCGACTTAGCGACGCGCGCACGATAGTGGCTCAGCCAAATGCGAGCTTCACTCTGTGCTTCGTTATAGGACTATTGGTTGCACCAGGACTTGCAGTCCTAGCGCCGACATCCTTCACCCCAGAGATGGTGGAAAATTAAGCAATTGCTCCAAAGTGTACACAGTGTCAATTTGTCGAGGAGCCACGGCTAAATAAATCAATGACTTATAACGTGGCACACCGCTTGCAGGTTAACGGCTGAGTTGGTGGCTAGGGTTCCGGTGCTTTTCTGAAGCGCGACTGGTCCGAGAGCCACCACCGGCGGGGGAGACATCCTGCCGGGTGCACGGCGGGACAAAAGCCCGGGAGACCTCGTTAGCCAAGGGATTGGCGGCACGATGGTCATTGCCGATCCCTTTTGAAGAAAAGCAAAAGGGGAATTTCAATGCAGACTTTTTCGAAGATCCTTTCCATCGCCGCCCTTTCCGCTTCGCTGGCGCTCGGCATTAGCCCAGTCGCTAAGGCCGAACCGAAAACCGATTTCAAGGTCGCCTGGTCCATCTATGTCGGCTGGATGCCCTGGGGCTATGCGGCCGACCACGGCATCGTCAAGAAATGGGCTGACAAATACGGCATCAAGATCGAGGTCACGCAGTTCAACGACTATGTCGAGTCCATGAACCAATACACGGCCGGTGCCTTCGATGCCGTGACGCTCACAAATATGGACGGATTGTCGATTCCCGCCGCCGGTGGGGTCGACACGACCGCTGTGATCGTCGGCGATTTCTCGAACGGCAATGACGCCGTGATCCTGAAAGACAAGGCGAGCCTTGCCGATATCAAGGGCCAGAACGTCAATCTCGTCGAGTTCTCGGTCTCGCATTACCTGCTTGCCCGCGCGCTCGAGAGCATCAAGTTGACGGAGCGCGACGTGAAGGTGGTCAACACGTCGGATGCGGACATGGTCGCAGCCTACAAGACGCCAGACGTCACCGCCGTCGTCACCTGGAATCCCCTGGTCTCCACCATCCTCGAAGATCCCTCCGCCAAGAAGGTTTTCGACAGCTCGCAGGTGCCGGGCGAAATCATCGATCTGATGGTCGCCAATAGTGGCGTGCTGAAGGACAATCCGAACTTCGGCAAGGCGCTCGCCGGCATTTGGTATGAGACGGCCGCACTGCTGCAGGCCGATACCGCCGAGGGCAAGGCAGCCCGCGAGGCCATGGGTTCGGCTTCGGGCACAAATCTCGCCGGGTTCGAGACCCAGCTTGCCGCCACCAAGCTCTTCGACAAGCCGGCTGACGCGGTTGCCTTCACAACCTCCCCCAATCTGCCGAAAACCATGGATCTGGTGCGCAACTTCCTTTTCGAGAAGGGACTGCTCGGCAACGGCGCGCCATCCGCTGACGTCATCGGCATCGAAATGCCGGACGGCAAGGTCCTGGGCGATGCCGGCAATGTGAAGCTGCGCTTCACCGAGACATACATGAAGGCCGCCGCCGACAGTTCGCTCTGATCGCAATGGAGGCGCGGTTCACCCGCGCTCCCTTCCCTTCATCAGCGGAGCATTTCCCATGCGTTGGATCAACACGAGGCCGAGCCGGGGCGCGCAGTTCGCCTTGATGCTGCTGCCCTTCGTGCTGCTCGCCCTTGCCTATGCCTTCGGCTCGGCCGCGCGGCTGGCGGAAAACGCCAATGACAAGCTTCTGCCGAGCCTTGCCGGCTTTGCCGATGCGATCAATCGCTTGGCCTTTGTCGCCGACCAGCGCACCGGCGAATTTCTGCTCTGGTCGGATACCGGCGCGAGCCTGGTCCGCCTGCTTTCCGGACTCGGCATCTCGACTGCGATCGCGCTCGTTATCGGCATGCTGATCGGGATGCTGCCCTATCTCAGGGCGCTGCTCGCCCCGTTCATCGCCGTCATTTCCATGGTGCCGCCGCTGGCGCTGCTGCCGATCCTCTTCATTGTCATGGGGCTTGGCGAAACATCGAAGATCGCCCTCATCGTCATCGGCGTTGCGCCGACGATGATCCGCGATCTGGCGCTGAAGGCGCTGGAACTGCCGCGTGAGCAGATCGTCAAGGCGGAGACGCTTGGCGGCTCCTCCTGGCAGATCGGTCTGCGTGTCGTGCTGCCGCAAATCCTGCCGCGGCTGATCACCTGCCTCAGGCTGCAGCTCGGCCCGGCCTGGCTATTCCTGATCGCGGCCGAGGCGATCTCCTCGGATTCCGGCCTTGGCTACCGCATCTTCCTCGTCCGCCGCTATCTCTCGATGGATATCATCTTTCCCTATGTCGTCTGGATCACGCTCCTCGCGGTGGTCATGAACGCCCTGCTCGATCGCCTGCGTGTCGCCGTCTTCCCCTGGTCGGAGCTGGAGAAGCAGGCATGAGCGAACTGAAGATCGAAAGGGTCTGGAAGGAATATGGCGACCAGATCGTGCTCGAAAACGTGTCCTTGACCGTCGCCTCGCGTGCCTTCGTCGCCTTGGTCGGCCCGTCGGGCTGCGGCAAGACCACTTTCCTGCGCATGCTGCTCGGCCAAGAACAGCCGACGAAAGGCAAGATCCTGCTCGACGGCGAGCCTCTGCCGTCGGAGCCGGGGCCGGACCGCGGCGTTGTCTTCCAGCGTTATTCCGTCTTTCCGCACCTGACGGTGCTCGGCAATGTGCTGCTCGGCAAGGAGTTTTCCGCTGCGCGCTACAAGGCCAGGCTTTTCGGCGCTGCGCGCCGCAACGCCATTGAGGAAGCACGCGAGCTGATCGCCGAGGTTGGGCTCGCCGGTTCGGAGCGCAAATATCCGGCGCAGCTTTCCGGCGGCATGCAGCAGCGTCTGGCGCTTGCCCAGGCGCTGATCATGAAGCCGAAGGTGCTGTTACTCGACGAGCCATTCGGCGCGCTCGATCCCGGTATTCGCGCCGAAGTCCACACGCTGATGAAGCGGCTCTGGCACGAAACCCAGATGACCGTCGTCATGGTCACCCATGACATGCGCGAGGCCTTCACGCTGGCAAGCCGTGTGGTCGCCTTCGAGCGCCGCCGCGACCGGCCGGAGGAGAAGGAGCGTTACGGCGCCACCATCACCAAGGATATTTCCATCTGGCCGCCGCGCCTTGCCGGCCAGTCCTCGATCTTCAGCCCCGACCGGGACGGCCCGGTCGCTTCCCTGGGGCACAGCCGGGACGACCTGGCACCATCAGGAGAGACGCTATGATGCATGTGAGACGTTCCCCCGAAGAGATCGCCGCCAATCGCGCGCGCTACGAGGAGCATCAGAAGAAGGGTCTGGAATTCGCGCCCAAGGCCCTGCCCGGCCCAAGCCCGCTGCCGGCGCCGGTCATCGAAGCCGCCGCGATCATCCACCAGGAGATCGTTCCGGGCGGCTGGTATTGGTCGTCGAAGCTTCTGCGCGGCGAGGCAATCCGCATCGACCAGGGCGAGGGAAATTCCACCGTGGCGCTCGTCGCCTGGAATGCCGAGGATACGAGCGAGCGGATCAATCTGGTTGACACCGCCAAGGTTCAATGGACGACGGCGCTCGGCAAGGGGCGGGTGATCTTCTCTGATATGGGCCGCGTGATGTTCTCGATGATCGAGGATAGTTCGGGCGCCCATGACTGCCTGATGGGCGGCTCGACTGCTGCGTCGAACGCCGCCAAATATCCCGGCGAGAAAACGCGCAACACCCGCGACAACCTGATCCTTGCCGCCGTTAAGCTCGGCCTCGACAAGCGTGATATTCCCGGCATCCTCAATCTCTTCGCCCCCGTCCGCCTTGCGGAAGCGGGCGGTTTCGCCTGGCAGGGCAAGCGCACCAACAGTGGTGACTATGTCGAACTGCGCGCCGAGATGGACATGCTGGTCGCCTTTTCTAATTGTCCGCATCCGCTCGATCCCGATCCGACATACCAGCCGAAGCGAGTTGTCATCACCCGCTACAAGGCGGCAATCCCGGCGGCCGATGACCTCTGCCGCACGGCGACGGCCGAAGCCGTTCGCGGTTTCGAAAACAACGCCCTGATGCAGGCCTGAGGAGAGAATGATGTCCGATTTCATCCAGACCTCGCCTGCCCGCAGCCTGCAGAATGCCGCGCAGGATCATTTCATCGCGGCCGAAGCCCCGTGGTCCGGCCTCGTGCGCAAGGGCCAGACGATCCGCATCGAGGACAGCTATGGTCAGCAGGCGATCGACACGCTCTTTTACCGTGCCGATGATTTCTCCGAGCGCTATTCCAATCAGGATACGATGCGCATGCAAGGTGCCGCCTATATCGGCATCGGCACGAAGATCATGTCGAACGAAGGCAATGTCATGCTGACAATGACCGCCGACAGCTGCGGCCGCCATGACACATCCGCCGGCGCCTGCTCTTGCGAGAGCAATACGGTCCGCTTCGGCCACGGCACGAAATATCTGCATGCCTGCCGCGACAATTTCGTGCTCGAAGTTTCGAAACACGGCATGGGCAAGCGCGACATCGTGCCCAACATCAATTTCTTCATGAACGTGCCGATCAAGCCCAACGGCGAAATGACGATCGTCGACGGCATTTCCGCGCCCGGCGACTATGTCGAGCTCATCGCCGAGATGGACGTGCTCTGCGTCATTTCCAACTGCCCGCAGATCAACAATCCCTGCAACGGCTTCGATCCGACGCCGATCCGGGTGCTGATCTGGGATGGCGAGGACTGAGCATGTTCAAGAAAGTCCTGATCGCCAACCGGGGCGAAATCGCCATCCGGGTCATCAAGACCCTGAGGCGGATGGGCATCGCCTCGGTCGCCGTCTATTCCGATGCCGACCGTTTCGCCAAGCCGGCGATGATGGCTGATGAAGCGGTGCGTCTCGGGCCGGCGCCGGCCAGCGAAAGCTATCTCAACGTCGATGCGGTCATCGCCGCCTGCAAGGCGACAGGCGCTGAGGCCGCACATCCAGGCTATGGCTTCCTCTCGGAAAATATCGGTTTCGCCGAGCGCCTTGCCGCCGAAGGCATTGCCTTCATCGGCCCGCGGCCTGAGCACCTCTCTGCCTTCGGCCTGAAACATACGGCGCGTGAACTCGCCAGGTCGAGCGGCGTGCCGCTTTTGCCCGGCACCGGTCTGCTTTCGAGCGCCGATGAAGCACTCGCGGCGGCCGAGACGATCGGCTATCCCGTCATGCTGAAAAGCACGGCCGGCGGCGGCGGCATCGGGATGCAGCTTTGCGGTGATGCCGAAAGCCTGAAAGCGTCCTTCGAAAGCGTGCAGCGCACCGCACGGGCAAGCTTCGGCGATGCGCGCGTTTATATCGAGCGTTTTGTAGCCGAGGCCCGGCATGTCGAGGTGCAGATCTTCGGCAATGGCAAGGGCAAGGTGATCGCGCTCGGCGAGCGCGACTGCTCGCTGCAGCGGCGAAACCAGAAGGTGGTCGAGGAGACCCCGCCCCCGGCCTTTCCGCTGCAACCCGCGCCCGCCTGCACAAGGCGGCCGTCGATCTTGGTGCCGCGGTTTCCTATGAATCCGCCGGCACCGTCGAGTTCATCTATGATCCCCAGCGCGAGGAATTCTATTTCCTCGAGGTGAACACCCGCCTGCAGGTCGAGCATCCCGTTACCGAAGCCGTCTTCGGTATCGACCTTGTCGAATGGATGATCCGTCAGGCGGCGGGCGAGGATGTGCTCTCGGGCGCCGAAGTTCTTCAGCCGAAAGGAGCCGCAATCGAAGTGCGGGTCTATGCCGAGATGCCGCATGCCGATTTTCGACCAAGCGCCGGTCTGCTGACCGAGGTCGTCTTTCCCGAAGACGCACGCATCGACGGCTGGATCGAGACCGGCACTGAAGTGACACCCTTCTACGATCCGATGCTCGCCAAGGTGATCGTTTTCGCCGAAGATCGTCCCGCGGCGATCGAAAAGCTGAAGACAGTTCTTGCCGGCACGTCGATATCCGGTATCGAGACCAATCTCGATTATCTCAAGGCCATCGCCGGCTCCGAGCTTCTGGCCAGCGGCAAGGTCGCGACGACTGCGTTGCGCGGCTTTACCGTCGTCCCTGACGTTATCGAAGTCATCGCGCCGGGCGCCCAATCCAGTATCCAGGAACTGCCCGGCCGGCTTGGCCTCTGGTATGTCGGCGTACCGCCGAGCGGCCCAATGGACGAGCGTTCCTTCCGCCATGCCAACCGCCTTGTCGGCAATGGCGACACGGTCGCAGCACTCGAGCTGACGGTGTCCGGGCCTGTGCTGAAATTCGATACCGATACGGTTGTTGCTCTTGCCGGCGCAAGGATGGCGATGAGCATCGATGGCGAGAAATTGCCGCATGGCGAGGCCGTCACCATCCGCGCCGGGCAGACCCTCTCGATCGGCAGCATCGATGGCCCGGGACAGCGAGCTTATCTGGCCGTGGCGGGCGGTTTTGCCGCTCCCGTCGTGCTCGGCTCGCGTGCCACTTTCGGCCTAGGCCAGTTCGGCGGCAATGCCACCGGCACGCTGAAGACCGGCCATGTCCTTCATCTCGCTCGCCAGGTCGCCACCGAAGCGCCTAAGCGCGCGACCGAGCCGGCCGAGCTGACGGGCGAATGGGATGTCGGCCTTGTCTATGGTCCGCATGGCGCGCCTGATTTCTTTCAGGACGGCGATATCGAGACGTTGTTCTCGACCAGTTACGAGGTGCATTTCAACAGCGCACGCACCGGCGTTCGCCTGATCGGCCCTGCGCCGAAATGGGCGCGCAGCGATGGCGGCGAGGCTGGGCTCCATCCCTCCAATCTGCATGACAATGCCTATGCGATCGGCGCGATCGATTTTACCGGTGACATGCCGATCATCCTCGGGCCGGACGGGCCGAGCCTCGGCGGCTTCGTCTGCCCGGCGGTGATCGCCCGCGAGGAACAATGGAAGATGGGCCAGTTCAAGCCGGGTGATCGTATCCGCTTCCATCCCGTCGCGCGGCCCGAAGACCCCATCGCCGGTCCGGTCGTGCATCGCGCGAAGGAGGAAGCAGGTTCGCCTGTCATCGGCAAGCGCGAGGATGGACCGGTCTCGGTCGTCTACCGCCGCCAGGGCGATGACAATCTGCTGGTCGAATACGGGCCGATGACGCTTGATATCGCCCTGCGGCTGAGGGTGCATCTCTTGATGAAGGCCGTCTCGCAAGCGGGATTGCCCGGCATCATTGATCTCACCCCCGGCATCCGCTCGCTACAGATTCACTACGACGGCACGATGCTCACCCGAAAACGCCTGCTCGGTCTGCTGGCCGAGATCGAGGTCAGCCTGCCGGCGGCACAGGATGTCACCGTGCCGAGCCGCATTATGCATCTGCCGCTTTCCTGGAACGATCCGGATGCGGAACTTGCGATGCGCAAGTATCAGGAACTCGTGCGGCCAAATGCGCCCTGGTGCCCCGACAACATCGAGTTCATCCGCCGCATCAATGGGCTGGCGGACGAACAGGCGGTCCGCGACATCGTCTTTGACGCGAGCTATCTGGTGCTCGGCCTCGGCGACGTCTATCTCGGTGCGCCGGTGGCGACACCGGTTGATCCGCGTCACAGGCTGGTAACGACGAAGTACAATCCCGCCCGCACCTGGACGCCTGAGAATGCCGTCGGCATTGGCGGTGCCTATATGTGCATCTATGGCATGGAAGGTCCCGGAGGTTACCAGCTCTTCGGGCGGACCATCCAGGTCTGGAATACTTGGCGGCAGACGCCGGTCTTTGCCAGGGAAAAGCCGTGGCTGCTGGATTTCTTCGATCAGATCCGCTTCTTCCCGATCAGCCATCGGGAACTGGCAGAAGCCCGCGGCGCTTTCCCGCACGGGGGCTATCCGGTCCGGATCGAGGAGGCGGAATTCTCCTACGCCGCCTATGAGCGGGAATTGCAGGCCAATGCCGCCTCGATCGGAAACTTCAAGGCTCGCCAGCAGGCCGCCTTCGATGCCGAGCGCCAGCGCTGGAAGGAGGCGGGCCTCGACAGCTTTGTCACCGACGAAGGCTCCGGCGAACGCCCGGATGGGGACATTCCTGAAGGCTGCTTCGGGGTTGCCAGCGCCGTACCCGGCAATATCTGGAAACTGC
Organism: Rhizobium lentis; assembly: GCF_017352135.1. Taxonomy (NCBI): domain Bacteria; kingdom Pseudomonadati; phylum Pseudomonadota; class Alphaproteobacteria; order Hyphomicrobiales; family Rhizobiaceae; genus Rhizobium; species Rhizobium lentis. The sequence continues at coordinate 710,799 of NZ_CP071455.1, read as the reverse complement.
TGGTCGAGCCGGGCGCAGCGGTTGCGGCCGGCGACACGCTTGCCATCATCGAATCCATGAAAATGGAAATCAACGTTACTGCCCATGCACCAGGCCGTGTCCGCGACCTGCGCGCCGGCCCCGGACGAAACGTCAAGGCGGGCGATGTCATTGTTGTTCTGGAGGAATGCTGATCCATGCTGCCGACCATTCTTGATCTGACCAGCCTTCGCGCAGCCTATGAGGCAGGCAAAAGCCCGCTCGATATCGTGGAGGTCGTCATTGCCCGCCGGACCGCCTCGACCGATCCGGCAATCTTCATCACGCCCACGCCCGACGACATGTTGCGGGCCGAAGCACTGGCACTGATGCAGCGCGCACCCGCGCCGAACAGCCTGCCGCTCTGGGGCATTCCCTTCGCGGTAAAGGACAATATCGACGTGGCGGGACTGCCGACGACGGCTGCCTGCCCTGCTTTCTCCTACCAGCCGGAAAAGGACTCAACCGTCGTTGCGAGGCTTAGGGCCGCGGGCGCGATCGTCATCGGCAAGACCAATCTCGATCAGTTTGCGACCGGCCTCAACGGCACGCGTTCGCCCTATGGAGCGCCGCGCTCGGTCTTCGACAAGAACTATGTGTCGGGCGGCTCGAGTTCCGGCTCGGCAGTTGCCGTCGCCTCGGGCTTGGCGAGCTTCGCGCTCGGCACGGACACGGCCGGCTCCGGTCGCGTGCCGGCGGCTTTCAACAATCTTGTCGGCATCAAACCGACACCGGGACTGGTGCCGAATGTCGGGGTTGTGCCTGCCTGCCGCAGCGTCGATGTCGTCACCGTCTTTGCGCCGACAGTCGGCGACGGCGTCGCGATCCGCAAGGTGATGGAAGGCTACGATGCCGCCGATCCGTTTTCGCGCAAAGCAGTTGCCTCCAGCCTGCCTGCCTCCGGTCTGCGGATCGGTGTGCTCGACGGAGCCGAGCGGGAATTCTTCGGCAACAGGCACGTCGAGGCTCTCTACGACGCTGCAATCGAAAGGGCGCGCTCGCTCGGAGCCACCATCGTTCCCTTCGACTACGCGCCGTTCCGGCAGGCAGCTGAGCTGCTCTACAACGGTCCCTGGGTTGCCGAACGGCTGGCGGCTGTGAAGGATTTTCTTGCGACGAATGGTGCAGACTTCGAGCCGACGGTTCGCACCATCATCGAGAGCGCCAAAGCCTACGACGCAGTCGCCGCTTTTGAAGGCAGATACAAGCTTGAAGCACTGCGCCAAGAGACCCTGAAGGAATGGGAAAAGGTTGATATCCTGATGCTGCCGACCTCGCCGACCACCTACACGGTCGAAGAAATGATGGCGGATCCGATAGTGAAAAACGGCCATTTCGGCCGGTACACCAACTTCGCCAATCTTCTCGGTTGCGCCGCGATCGCCGTTCCAGCCGGCTTCGACGCCAATGATCATCTCCCCAGCGGCGTGACTCTGATCGGCCCCGCCTTCACCGATGACGCCCTTGCCCCTTTCGCCGACGCCATGCATCGGACGTCGAACGCAGGTATGGGGAAGGACCGCCTGGCGGCAATATCCGAGGCAAGCCGCGTCCCGCCGGCCGATGACGGCTCGGTGGCAATCGTCGTTGTCGGGGCACATCTGACTGGTATGCCTCTCAACCACGAACTGACTGGGCCGGGCGGCAAGCGGATCAAAACTTGCCGCACCGCAGCGGATTACCGTCTCTTCGTTTTGCCTGATACCGTCCCGCCGAAGCCAGGCCTCGTCCGCGAACCAGGTTTCGACGGCAATGGCCTCGAAGTTGAGGTTTGGAAGGTCACTGCGGAAGCCTTTGGGCGCTTTGTGCAGAACATTCCGGCCCCACTCGGCATTGGCAAGGTAACGCTCGATGACGGTTCGCAAGTCTCAGGTTTTCTCTGCGAGGCTCACGCAATCGAAGGCGCGCACGAAATCACCGAATTAGGAGGCTGGCGCGCCTACCTAGCGGATGCAAGTATTCCGAAATGAGGATGAAGCGTCATCTCAAGAAAATCCTCGCGGCGATAATCGCAGGGCTCCAAGCGCGAAGCGACTCGCGACGGTTCGCTCCTGCAAGAAGGCGATCGTCATCGGCAACCCTGCCGCTGGGTCCCGTTCCCAATGGCGGTCCTCGCCCCGCTCGATCTCGGCTGCCGTTAGCCCGCGGTGCCCACGTCCCTGGAGGCCGCGCCAAAGCTCCTCCACGAACGGCACCATCTCATGAAGCCACAAAGGAGATCCGCATATGACGTGTCCTTTCGTCTAGCGGACGCCCGATTTCAGGCGTCACGCGCGCTCAGTTCCCCGGCGGTTGCAAACACCGCGCTGGCATCGCTGACAATTTCCACGTGGGAAAAAGCCGCCTGCGCAGCGGCGGCGCCGTCGGCTCGCATGATCGCGGTTACGATTCGGCCGTGCTCCTCATAGGATTTTGCCAGGCGCCCGGGCAGACGGAACTGAGCCCGCCGAAACGGCGCCAGGCGCGCCCGCGTCTGGATCACCATCTCGAAAATATGATCATTATGCGAGCCGCGATAGAGGCGGGTATGGAATTCGGTGTTGTACGCCGCATATTCCTCTTCCGCACCGGCATGCACGAGCCTCATCGAAGCCTTGTGCTCCAGTTCCAGCATGCGGCGCTCATCGACTGTCATGCGCTCGGCCGAGAGCCTGGCGCAGATCGCTTCGAGTTCCGCCATCGCCTCGAACATCGAGTGCAGATAGGTTTCGGAGACGTTGGTGACCACGGCGCTGCGGTTCGGCTCGCGATCGATGAGCCCCATCGCCCCGAGTTCACGAAGGGCTTCACGCACCGGAGTGCGCGACACTTCAAAACGAGCCGCCAGCGAGACTTCGTCAAGCTTCTCGCCGGGCAGCATCTGCCCAGTAACGATCATATCGGCAATCGCCCGCACCATCTGTTCGACGGTGGTGCCTGCCCTGATGATCTCTTTGCGCCTGACTTGCTTCAAGGAATGATTCTGCATCGTTGTGGTTGCATACACATGCCTGCTCGCACGAACAAAGTCAAACATCAGTACATCCAATTGATATAGCAGCTAAAAATGTTCTTTGTCATTGAAACATGCAGCGCCCTGAGATGACAAATGCCCGATTCCAGATTGTTTTGTAGGCTATGCATAATTTTTAGCCTACTTTCAGGATTAAATTGCATGCACTTCTGAGCATCTGCATCAGGAGTTCGAAATTTTATTCATGAAATCAATATTATAAAATCTGGCATAACCATTGCATACACTTTTTCGTAACCAATTGAAAACGGCAAGCCGCCGTAAGGAGCATTGCGATGACCAGACTCCTTTCCATGAAACGACGCCAGTTCCTCCAGGCTTCCGCCGCTGCCGCTCTCGTCGGCGCGGGGCCTGGTCTCCTCTCCTCGCGCGCATTTGCGCAGACCGCTCTTGCTGTCGGCTTCATCTATGTCGGTCCCAAAGATGACTATGGCTACAACCAGGCGCACGCCGAGGGGGCTGCCGCCGTCAAAGCGTTGCCTGGCATCACGGTCGTCGAAGAAGAAAACGTTCCCGAGACGGTGGATGTTCAGAAGACGATGGAATCGATGATCAATCTCGATGGCGCCACCCTGCTCTTCCCGACTTCCTTCGGTTATTTCGATCCGCACATGCTGGCCATGGCCGCCAAATATCCCGATGTCCAGTTCCGCCATTGCGGTGGACTCTGGCAGGAGGGCAAGAATCCGGCCAATACCGGCTCCTATTTCGGTTATATCTTCCAAGGCCAATATCTGAACGGCATCACCGCTGGCCATGCGACAAAGAGCAAGAAGATCGGTTTCGTCGCCGCCAAGCCGATTCCGCAGGTGCTGCAGAACATCAATGCCTTCCTGCTAGGTGCGCGCAGCGTCGATCCGACAATCACCTGCCAGGTGATTTTCACCGGCGAATGGTCGCTGGCGGTCAAGGAGGCGGAAGCCACCAACGCGCTGGTCGACCAGGGCGCCGATGTCATCACCTGCCATGTCGACAGCCCGAAGGTGGTGGTCGAAACCGCTGCCGGCCGAGGTGCCTTCGTCTGCGGCTACCACGCCAATCAGAGCCCGCTTGCGCCCGAGAAATACCTTACCGGCGCCGAATGGGCCTGGGGCAATGTCTATAGCGACTTCGTCAAGAAGGCCCAGGCCGGCGAAAAGCTCGGCAACTTCGTGCGCGGCGGCCTGAAGGACGGTTTCGTCAAGATGAGCGCCCTCGGCCCCGGTGTCCCCGAGGTGGGACGCAAGGCGTTCGAAGCGACACATGCCGAAATGATGAAGGGCGGCTTCTCGGTCTTCAAGGGACCGCTGAAGGATAACAAGGGCAGCACCGTCGTCACGGCCGAAAAGAGCTACGCGGAAGATGCGATCGAGCTCGAAAGCATGAACTACCTGGTTGAGGGTGTCGTCGGGTCCACGGCGTAAACCGCAACAGGGAGAAGCGCATGACCGTTCAGGCCAACGATCCCCCAATGACAGTCGCGGAAAAACCGGCTTCGCTGCGCCCCATGCTCGAATGGATCGCCCGGCGAACCGAACCTGTTGTCATCGGCCTGTCGGCCATCCTGATCGGGCTTGGGCTCTTCTCCCTCTTCATCCTGATGATCGGCAAATCGCCGGCCATGCTCTTCCAGCTAATGTATACCGGCGGCTTCGGCAGCTGGTTTTCGGTGCAGAACAGCTTAAGCCGTGCCGCACCCCTTCTCCTGACGGCACTCTGCGTCGCCCTGCCCGCCCGCCTCGGCCTCGTCATTATCGGCGGGGAAGGGGCGGTCGTGCTGGGCGGCGTTGCCGCAGCCGCAATGGCCATGCCGCTCGTCGGGACGGTCCCTGCCCTGCCCTCCCTTGTTCTCATGGCGATCGCCGCCATGGTGGTCGGCGGCGGCTGGATCGGCCTTGCCGGTTTCCTGCGCCACTACCGCGGCGTCAACGAAACGATCTCCTCGCTGCTGCTTTCCTATATCGCGATTGCCTTGATGAACCAGTTCGTCGAGGGGCCGCTGCGCGATCCGGCCAGCCTCAACAAACCCTCGACCAAGCCGCTGCCGGCGGACCACATGCTCGGCAATATTCCCGGTATGGATGTGCATTGGGGCCTCGCGATCGGCATCCTCGCCTGCATCCTCTCCTGGGTGCTGATCGAAGTGACGAGCTATGGTTTCGCCGCCCGCGTCGCTGGCGGTAACGTGCGCGCCGCCCAGATCCAGGGCTTGCCGGTCGGCAGGCTGATCGCCGGCTTCACCGCCATCGCCGGCAGCTTCGCGGGGCTTGCCGGCATGATCGAAGTCGTCGCCGTCCAGGGCAGCGCCAATGCCTCGCTGGCCGCAGGCTATGGCTATACCGGCATCCTCGTCGCCTTCCTCGCCCGCCACAATCCGCTGGCGATCATCCCTGTCGCGATCCTGCTCGGCGGCATCGATGCCTCGGGCGGCCTCATCCAGCGCCGCATGGGCCTGCCCGATGCCACCGTCCTAGTGCTGCAGGGCACGCTCTTCATCGTCATCCTCTTCTGCGAGACCTTCTACGGGCGCTTCAAGATCTTCAATCCCGACCTTTGGAAAAGGAGTTACTGATGGAAGAGACGGGCATCGGCATCTGGGGCGTGCCGCTGGCGATCCTGGCGGGCGCCATCCGCGTCTCCACCCCGTTCATCTTCGTCAGCCTTGGTGAGACGATCACCGAGCGCTCCGGTCGCATCAATCTCGGCCTGGAAGGCACACTCGTCTTCGGGGCGATGACGGCGTACGCCGTCGCCGTCATGACCAACTCGCCCTGGCTCGGCGTGCTCGCCGCCATGGCGACCGGCGCCATCTTCGGTCTCGTTCACGGCTGGATCTGCAAATGGCCGAAGGTGAACGACATCGCAATCGGCATTGCCATGATGCAGTTCGGCCTGGGCCTCGCCTTCTTCCTCGGTAAGTCCTTCATTCAGCCGGCAGCGCCGCATCTGCCGTCGATCCCCTTCGGCTTCTGGTCGAGCCTGCCGCAGATCCAGGCGGCGCTGAACATCAATGTGCTCTTCATCCTCGGTGCCCTACTTGCCTTCGGTCTCTGGTGGGCCTTCGGGAATACGCGGGTGGGTCTCATCCTGCGCGTCGTCGGCGACAGCACGGATGCGGCCCGCGCCATGGGCATCAACCCGGATCGCGTACGTCTGCTCGCCACCGCCCTCGGTGGTTCGTTGGCGGCGATCGGCGGAGCCTATCTCTCGCTCTACTATCCGGGATCTTGGAACGAGGGCATTTCCTCCGGCCAGGGCCTGATGGCCGTCGCACTTGTCATCTTCGCCCGCTGGAACCCGATCGGCTGCTTCCTCGCCGCCCTGCTGTTCGGCGGCGCGGGTGCGCTCGGGCCGGCGTTGCAATCGATCGGCATGACCCAGGGCTACTACCTCTTCTATGCGGCTCCTTACGTGCTCACCCTCATTATCATGATCGCGACCTCCTCGCCCACCCGTTCGCTTGCCGGTGCGCCGGGCGCGCTGTCGCTGACGAAATGAGGGGGCGGCAACCATATCCAGTCTCTGGGTACCGAGCCGGTCGAAGCGGTCGAACCGTGACGGCAGAAGCAATTAAACCTGCGGGTGAATAGGAGAAGAGACGATGGACGCCATGGCCGAGACCAAAGGACATTATATCGACGCTGACCCCTACCCCTGGCCTTATAACGGAGCCCTGCGGCCGGACAATACGGCCCTCATCATCATCGACATGCAGACGGATTTCTGCGGCAAGGGCGGCTATGTCGACCACATGGGTTATGACCTGTCGCTGGTCCAGGCACCCATCCAGCCCATCAGACGAGTTCTGGCCGCCATGCGCGCCAAGGGCTATCACATCATCCACACCCGCGAAGGTCATCGGCCCGATCTTGCCGACCTGCCGGCCAACAAGCGCTGGCGTTCACAGCGCATCGGCGCGGGCATCGGCGATCCGGGCCCCTGCGGGCGCATCCTCACACGCGGCGAACCCGGCTGGGACATCATTCCGGAGCTTTATCCGATCGAGGGCGAGATCATCATCGACAAACCGGGCAAGGGCTCCTTCTGCGCCACGGATCTGGAGCTGATCCTCAATCAGAAGCGCATCGAAAACATCATCCTGACCGGCATCACGACCGATGTCTGCGTTTCCACAACCATGCGCGAAGCCAACGACCGCGGCTTCGAATGCCTGCTTCTGGAAGACTGCTGCGGCGCGACCGACTACGGCAACCATCTCGCCGCCATCAAAATGGTGAAGATGCAGGGCGGCGTCTTCGGCTCCGTGTCCAATTCCGCAACGCTCGTGAGCGAGCTGCCATGAGCACGATCCGCGACACTCCGCTCCCTCACCCCGGCAAGGCCGTCGGCATCGATACGATCGACATGACGATGCGCTTCGGCAGTTTCACCGCCCTCGATCATGTCTCGATCAAGGTGCCCTCAGGCAGTTTCCACGCCCTGCTCGGCGAGAACGGCGCCGGCAAGTCTACGCTCGTCAAATGCATCATGGGCTTTTATCACGCCACAGCAGGTTCCCTCTCCGTCGACGGCCGCGAAGTGGCGATTGCCTCGCCCAAGGATGCGGCGAGCTACGGTCTCGGCATGGTCTATCAGCACTTCACGCTGGTCCCTTCGCTGACCGGCGCCGAAAACCTCGTCATCAGCCGTACGGAAGTTCCCGCCATCATCAACTGGGCCAAGGAGCGGACGGATCTTTCCGCCTTCATGGAGCGCATGCCCTTCAAGATCCCGCTCGACAGACCGGTGAGCGAGCTTGCCGCCGGCGAGAAGCAGAAGCTCGAAATCGTCAAGCAGCTCTATCTCGGCCGCTCCTTCCTCGTCCTCGACGAGCCGACCTCGGTGCTGACGCCGGCGGAAGCCGACGAGATGCTCGGCCTCGTGCGTGGGATGACCGAACGCGGCGAGCTGACGGTGCTGATGATCTCCCACAAATTCCACGAGGTGACGAAATTCGCCGATGCCGTCTCGATCCTGCGGCGCGGCAAGCTGGTCGGCACAGGCAAGGTTGGCGAGCTCTCCACCGCCGAAATGGCGGCGATGATGATCGGGGACGTCAAGCTCGCCGAGCTCGACACCCGCGTTCCCGTCTCCGAGAGCGCCGTGCCAGTGCTTGAGGTCGAGCAGGTGAAGGCGCCGGATCGCTCCGGGCTCAAAACCATCGAGATCGCTAATCTCACGGTCCGCTCCGGCGAGATCGTCGGCATTGCCGGCATCTCCGGCAATGGCCAGAAGGAACTGACGGAAATCCTTGCCGGCCAGCGGCCGACCGATGCCGGCCGCGTCAGCGTCAAAGGCGAAGCCTACGGCGCGACACGCCGCGAGACGCGCAAGAACAATGTCCGCTTTATCCCCGAGGAGCCGCTGCAGAACGCCTGTGCCCCGCGCATGACGGTCAGCGAGAATCTCGCCTTTCGGACCTTCGATCTGAAGACGGACGGCAAGGACGCGATCTGGCTGAACAAAGGCAAGATGAGGAAGCGCGCCTCGGCGCTGATTTCCGACTTCAAGGTGAAGACGGCCTCGTCTTCCTCGCCGATCGCAGCGCTTTCCGGCGGCAACGTGCAGCGCGCCGTGCTTGCCCGCGAACTCACAGGCAAGGTGGAACTGCTGATCGTCTCGAACCCGTGTTTCGGCCTCGATTTCTCGGCCGTCGCCGAAATCCGCGCCCGCATCATGAAAGCGCGCAATGCTGGCGCTGCGGTGTTGCTCCTCTCCGAGGACCTCGACGAGCTGCTCGAGATGTCCGATCGCATCATGGTCATTTCCGAAGGCAGGCTGGTCTACGAGACGCCGGCGCGCTCGGCCGATATCGGCGTGATCGGCGCCCATATGGCGGGGCATCACTGATGGCTAAGATCAAAGCAGAACCTTTCGCCTTCCCGGTGAAGCACGACCAGCTCGCCCTCATCGTCATCGACATGCAGCGCGATTTCGCCGAGCCCGGCGGTTTTGGCGCCAGCCTCGGCAACGATGTCAGCCGCATCACGAGGATCGTGCCCGCTGTCAAACGCCTCATCCAGGGTTTCCGTTACGCCGGGCTGCCGGTCATCCACACGATGGAATGCCACAAGCCCGATCTTTCGGATCTGCCGCCGGCCAAACGCGACCGCGGCAACCCCTCACTCAGGATCGGCGACAAAGGCCCGATGGGCCGCATCCTCATCGCCGGCGAGCCCGGCACGGCTATTCTGCCGGAACTTGCTCCGATCAAAGGCGAAGTGGTTATCGAAAAACCCGGCAAGGGCGCCTTCTATGCGACCGAACTCGGCGAAGTGCTGCAGCAGAAGGGCATCAAACAGCTGGTTTTCGCAGGTGTCACGACCGAAGTCTGCGTGCAGACAACCATGCGCGAGGCGAACGACCGCGGCTATGAGTGCCTGCTCGCCGAGGAGGCGACGGAAAGCTATTTTCCGGAGTTCAAAGCCGCAGCCATCGCCATGATCCGCGCTCAGGGCGCAATCGTCGGCTGGACGGCGCATGTCGACGACATATTGGAAAGCATTGCCCATGCCTGAAACCACTCGCGAACTGCTGACGTCAGGCGGCTGGAAGGATCTCGAATTCGGCCCGTTCCGCGACGAGGTGACAATCCATTGGATCCGACCTTTCGAGGGCGACCAGCCAGGCGTGGCGCTCCTGAAATACGAAGCCGGCGCCGGTGTTCCCCGCCATCGGCACGAGGGGCTGGAAACCATCCTCGTGCTCGACGGCGTGCAATCCGATGAAGCGGGCGATTACGGCCGCGGCAGCTACGTCGTCAACGCGCCCGGCACCGAACATTCGGTCTGGAGCGACACCGGCTGTGTCGTGCTCATCCAGTGGGACCGGCCAGTGAAAATACTGGACGAGAAATAGCATGAAGCCCAGGATATCGTCCGTCGATATAGCTCGCTATGTGATTTTGTCGGCTCGGATTTCAGACCGGCGGGCTCGACATCGCGCCCCATCATGATCGGCAGATCGTCATCCTTGAACGCGGCGCTTGAGCAGATTGGCCGATACCATATGGGTGAAACGGCGCTGTAGAGATGTGACATGCGCGGGACATGCCGTTGCTCATTCAGTTGGCTTGTCGGCCTTGCCGTTCAGGAGATGAATAAGTTCGATGGGGAACGGAAATACGATCGTCGAACTGTTTTCCCCGGCAATAACGTTCAGCGTGCTCAAGTAGCGCAGCTGCATTGACAATGGTTGTCTGGCCAGCATTTCAGCCGCCTCCACCAGCTTTGCCGCGGCCTGCTGCTCGCCCTCGGCATTTATGATTTTTGCGCGCCGCTCGCGTTCTGCCTCAGCTTGCCTGGCAATTGCACGGATCATCGATTCGTTGATGTCGACATGCTTGATCTCAACATTGGCCACTTTGATGCCCCAGGCATCTGTTTGGGCGTCGAGCATTCTCTGGATATCTTCGTTCAGCCTGTCGCGTTCCGCGAGCATCTCGTCGAGATCGTGCTTACCGAGCACCGAGCGCAACGTCGTTTGGGCAAGCTGGCTCGTGGCTGCCATGAAATCCTCGACTTGAATCACTGACTTCTCCGGATCGATGACCCTGAAGTAAATCACTGCGCTCACTCTAACCGAAACGTTGTCATGGGAGATGACGTCCTGGCTGGGGACGTCGAGCACGCGCGTGCGCAGGTCGACCCGCACCATTTGCTGCACGTAGGGAACAAGCAGGATCAATCCGGGGCCTTTCGCGCCGGTAAATCGGCCGAGTGTAAAGACGACGGCCCGCTGATACTCGCGCAGGATCTTGATCGCGCTCGCCAGGATGATCATCAACAGGACGACTGCGACGATATAGAAGATGAAACCTCCAATAATCGTCATCTGCGCTTCTCCTTGCTCTCTTGAGGCCCTCGGCTCTTGCGGGGATCACGGATGACCTCGAGGGTTAGCCCATCTCGGGCAATGACCGTCACGTCGTCTCCGTCCGTGAGCGGTTCGGCGGAGGCGGCGCTCCAGCGCTCTCCATGCGCGACAATGTAGCCGGTCGTGCCCGTCCAACTGGAGACTTTCCCTGAGATGCCGATCATCTGCTCCGCACCTGTCACCACGGCACGCCGGCGTGCGCCGAAAGCAAGGCGAACGACGATGAGGCTGAAGGCAAGGGCCGAAACGCCGATGCCAACCAGGACCTGTCGGCTCACTTTCAGATCGGGCACATCCGTATCGAAGAGAATGGTTGCGCCCAGGACGAGGGCGACCGCACCGCCGAGGCCGAGGACGCCGAATGTCGGTGCATGCGCCTCCGCAACCAAGAGAGCAACCGCAAGCACGATGAGGCCCACGCCGGCATAGCTGACAGGTAGCATTGCCAGGGCGTAGAGACCGAGCAGCAGGCATATGCCGCCGACTGTTCCAGGGATAACCGCTCCGGGCGTAAGAAACTCGAATATCAGGCCGTAAATGCCGACAATCATCAGAATGAGCGCGACATTCGGGTCGGCGATGACTGAAAGCAGGCGGGTTCTCCAGTCAGGCTCGATGCTCTGGACAGCGAGAGCAGTCGTATCAAGCCGGATGTCCGCTCCTCCTGCCCGTACCGTGCGACCGTTGGCTTTCGCCATCAGCTCATCGACGGTGGACGCGACGAAATCGATGACCCTTTCGCGTTCAGCCGCAGTTGATGAGAAGCTGGCTGCGTCGCGTACCGCCTTTTCCGCCCAGTCGGCGTTGCGATTGCGCAACTCGGCCAGCCCCCGAAGATAGGCAGCAGCGTCGTTCACTGCCTTTGCCTCTGCAGCGTTGCGCGACTGTCGCTCCTTGCTGTCGCCGTTCTGGCCGTTGTCTTGTCCGCTCCCACCGAGAGCAATGGGTGTTGCGGCGCCCAGATTAGTACCGGGCGCCATGGCGGCGATATGACTGGCATAGAGGATGTAAGTGCCGGCACTGGCCGCGCGGGCGCCGCTCGGAGCCACGTAGCTCGCGACCGGCACAGATGAGGCAAGGATTGCGCGAACGATGTCCCGCATCGACGTATCGAGACCGCCGGGCGTATCCATCTGCAGGACGATCAACGCCACTTTACGATCATTGGCAAGCTGGATGCCGCGTATCACATAGTCGGCGGACGCCGGGCTGACGGCGCCATTCAATCGCAGCAGTAAAGCGACGCGTTCCGAGCCCGCTGTCGGGGCGGCGGAAAACAGGAATGCTGAACCCCAGATCAATGCCAAAGCGAAAATACGGATTGCCTCTCGGCAAAACCTCCGGGGCCGCACGGTCACCCGATCAATATTCATAGACTCTAATATACGCCGGATTTACCAAAAGATAAGGCAGAAGTTTCTTCACCAGCCACGGCGATCTCAACGCGCATGTCGCCACATCCGGACTGGCCTGGTTTTGCTCCGCCGATGACAAAAATCTTGTGAAAAATCCGATAGTAGGGCACAATTTGCGAAGGCATCTGAAGTTGCGGCGCAAACTCAAATCCGGCCATCTCGCGCCGAGTGACAGTTCGCGCCGGAGGGTCGGCGTCGATGGATCAGGGGTTCTTTCTTCTGTTCGCTACGGTATCCGTGATCACGGCCCTGACGATGGTTCTGGTGCGCAATCCGGTTCACAGCGCATTGGCGTTGATGGCGTGTTTCCTGCAGGTCTCGGCAATCTTCGTCTTGCTCGAGGCACCGTTGCTCGCGGTCATCCAGATCTTCGTTTATGTCGGCGCGATCATGGTCCTGTTCCTGTTCGTGATCATGATGATCGATGTGCGCGAAGCGGTGTTGCAGCGGTTCTTGCCGGGCGGCAACCTCCCAGCTCTCGTTCTGCTCGCCCTGCTCGGGGTCGAGATGCTGGTGCTGGTGCTCTGGAGCGACCGCTTTTCGGTCACGGAGCCCGTCGCCATGGGCGGCGGCGATGACGTCAGGGAGCTCAGCACTGCCCTTTTCGCCGACTACCTCCTGCCGTTTGAAACCGCCTCCGTAATCCTGCTGGCGGCCTTGGTCGGCGCCATCATGCTGGCGCGGAAGGAGCAAGGGTGATGGTTCCGCTCTGGTGGTATATTGTGCTCGGAGTGGTCCTGTTCGTGATCGGAGCGGCGGGCGTGCTGCTCAGGCGCAATATTCTGGTCGTCCTGATGTCGCTGGAGCTGCTGCTCAACTCGGTCAACATCAATTTCATCGCTTTCGGGCGTTACCACGCCGATTTCCGTGGGCAGATCTTCGCGATCTTCGTCATCGCAATCACTGCGGCGGAAGTTGCCGTCGCCCTCGGTATCCTGGTCGCCCTCGTGAGGAATAAATCCACCATCAAGGTCGACGACATGACGGTGATGAAAGGATAGCGGCTTTGGACCCGGTTGTATCGATCCGGCCGTTGCTTGCCATCACCGTCGCCGGTCTGGCGGCCCTTACAGTTCTCCTTTTGAATAACCGCGAAAGACTTCGCGATCTGGTCTCGCCGTTGGCTGCGGTCGCCATGTTCGCGATTGTCGTGTCGATGGCCCCCACGGTGCTGGCGGGCGGGACGGTCGAATTGCGCCTCTTCGAGATTCTGCCGGGAATTGACTTTGCGTTCCGGGTCGATGCGCTCGGCATGGTGTTTGCTACCGTCTCGTCGCTGCTGTGGATCGTGGCGGCGATCTATTCCATCGGCTACATGCGGCATTTGAACGAGCATGCGCAGACCCGGTTCTTCGCCTGCTTCGCCAGCAGTCTTGCGGCTGCCGTCGGGGGTGCCTTCGCCGCCAATCTGTTTACTCTGGTGATCTTCTATGAAGTGCTCAGCCTCGTTACCTACCCGCTCGTCTACCACCACGAGGACGAAGAGGGATGGAGAGGCAGCCGCAAGTATCTCGTCTATCTGATGGGCGCCTCGAAAAGCGCGCTGCTCGCCGCATTGGCGCTGACCTACCATATTGCGGGGTCACTCGACTTTGTCGCGGGGGGGCTGCTGGCGGGCAGTGATGCCTCGGCGACGCTGCTGACGGTCGTCTATTTCTGCTATCTTTTCGGCTTCGCCAAGGCTGCCGTGATGCCGATGCACGCCTGGCTGCCCGCCGCGATGGTCGCGCCGACACCGGTCAGTGCGCTCTTGCATGCAGTGGCAGTGGTCAAGATGGGCGTGTTCTGCGTGCTGCGGGTGGTGTTCCATGTCTTCGGCACGGGGCTGTTGGGCGGGCTGGGCCTCGGCATCGCCACGGCCTATCTGGTTTCGTTCACGATCCTGATGGCGTCGGTATACGCCCTGACGCGGGACGACCTGAAGGCCAGGCTTGCCTATTCGACGGTCAGCCAGCTCTCCTACATCGTGCTCGGCGCGGTTCTGTTGTCGCCGGTCGCGATGGTCGGCGGGATCATTCACATCGCGGCTCACGCTTTCTCCAAAATCACGCTCTTTTTCTGCGCCGGGTCGATCTATTGCGCGTCGGGCAAGCGTAACATCAGCGACATGGCCGGCATAGGCCGCAGGCTGCCCTGGACGATGGGGGCATTCTTCATCGCCTCGCTCAGCATGATTGGAGTGCCGCCAACCGCGGGCTTCGTCAGCAAGTGGTATCTGGCGGAGGGCGCCGTGGCGGCGGGAGAGACCGCGTTCCTGATCGTGCTCCTGGTGAGCTCGGTCCTGAACGCCGCCTATTTCCTGCCGGTCAGCTATGCCGCCTTCTTCCAGGCCGAGAGGCAGGAGAGCCAGACGACGGTCCGTGAAATTCCGTTGGTCACGATTCCGCTGGTCGCAACGGCGATCCTGTCGGTGCTGATGGGCATTTTCCCGGGCTATTTTCTTACCCTGGCAGACGGAGTGATCCGATGATCAAGCGTGTCGTCGACTTCTTTGGTGACGAGCAATATGCGAGGCCGCGCCGCCGGCTGTTCTATCTCGTGCTCGTCCTGATCGTCGTCGCCGACTTTCTGGTCTTCCGCGAACACGCCGAATATCTGTGGGACAGCCTGCCGGGCTGGTCGGCCGTTTACGGCTTCGCCTCCTGCGTTCTGCTTATCTTCGTTTCCAAATTTCTCGGCCACCGGGTCGGGCTGATGCGGCGCGAGGATTATTATGACTGACTTCATCCATCCGGCTCTGCTCTTTATTCTTGGCGCCCTGCCGATCCCGTTCCTCAGCGGGTCGATCCGCAAGGCCTATCTGCTTCTGATCCCTGCGCTGGCGCTCCTTGCCGTGCTTGCGATGGAGCCGGGCAGCTATGGTGAAGCGCGGTTCATCGGGCAGGAGATCCTGATCGCGAAGGTGGACAAGCTCAGCATCGTCTTCGCGATCGTTTTCACCATCATGGCACTGATCGGCATGGTCTACGCGCTGCATCTGACGGATCCTGGCCAGCACGTGGCGGCATTCGTTTATGTCGGCAGCGCGCTTGGCGTCGTGTTTGCCGGTGACTACCTGACCCTCTACCTGTTCTGGGAGGGCATGGCATTCGCCTCCGCCTATCTGGTCTTCGTGCAGCGTGGTGGGCCGGCGATCCGGGCAGGCTTCCGCTATCTCATGGTCCATATCACCGGCGGCGTCGTCCTGCTCGGCGGCATCATTTCCCACGGGCTCGCCACCGGTTCACTGCTTTTCGGCCCGATCGCGGAGGGCCTCACCAACGGGGGAATGGGGGTCGGCGACTACCTGATCCTCATCGGCTTCATTCTCAACGCGGCCGTGCCGCCGCTCAATGCCTGGCTGACCGATGCCTATCCGGAGGCGACCGTCACCGGGGCGGTATTCATGAGTGCGTTTACCACCAAGACCGCCGTCTATGTGCTGGCGCGGGCGTTTCCGGGGACCGAGCTCCTTGTCTGGCTCGGCACCATCATGGCGCTCTACGGCGTCATCTACGCGGTACTGGAGAACGATTGCCGGCGGCTTCTCGCCTATCACATCGTCAGCCAGGTAGGTTATATGATCGCGGGTATCGGCATCGGGACGGAGATGGCGGTAAACGGATCCGCCAGCCACGCTTTCGCGCATATCCTCTACAAGGCGCTGCTATTCATGGGTGCCGGGGCCGTCATCTATGTCACCGGCCGACGCAAGCTCACCGAGCTCGGCGGGCTTTACAAGACCATGCCGCTGACCGTGGCGCTTTACATGGTCGGCGCCTTCGCGATCTCGGCATTCCCGTTCTTCTCGGGTTTCGTCACCAAATCGATGGTGATAGCGGCCGCGGGAGCCGATCACCGCGCACTGGTGGTGCTGGCGCTGACGATGGCATCGTCCGGGACGTTCCTGCACACCGGCCTAAAGCTTCCCTATTTCATGTTCTTCGGGACGGACCGGAAACTGGAGGCGCGGGAACCGCCGCGCAACATGCTGGTTGCCATGGGCATGGCGGCCGTGCTCTGCATTGCGATCGGGGTGTTCCCTCAGCCGCTTTATGCGCTTCTGCCCTATCCGGTGGATTTCGAACCCTATACGGGCTCGCATGTCATGGAGAGCCTTGGGCTGCTGATGTTCACCGCCCTGGGGTTCGTGCTGTTCCTCTGGGCGCTCGATCCCGAGAATACTATCAGCCTCGATACCGACTGGTTTTATCGCAAGGGTGCGCGGGCCTTCATGTGGCTAGCCGAAAGGCCGCTGGCGCGCTATGAGCAGGCGGTAAGCAACGTCTCCGAGACCGCGGCGCTGCCCTTGCTGCACGGCGCGGCGCGGGCAGGACTGCGGCTCGATCTTGCCGGCATCGATGCCGTCGTGAATGGCATTGCTCACTCGATCCTGAACGGGGGCGGGCGACTCAGGCGGCTCCAGACGGGTGTCGTGACCCATTACGTGCTGGCGATGCTCGTCGGTCTGATCGCGGCCACCGTCGTCTTCGTCGTGGCGTGGCGGTAGGGCGTGCCATGGGCTTCCCGCTGCTCAGCCTCATCATATTCACACCCGTCGCCGGGGCCGCGGTTCTGATGTTCCTGCGCGGTGAGGATGCGGCGCGGTGGACTGCGCTCTCTTTCACCGTCCTCGACCTTGCTCTCTGCATCGCCATGCTGGTCGGCTTCGACACCACGACCCATGCGATGCAGTTCACCGAGACGCGCCCGTGGGTGCCCGCGCTCGGGATCAACTATGCGCTCGGCATCGATGGAATCAGCGCGCTCTTCGTGTTCCTGACCGCACTGTTGGGGTCGATCTGCGTGCTCGCCTCCTGGGTCGCGATCGACCGCAAGGTGAAGGAATTCATGATCAGTCTGCTCTCCATGCAGGCGCTGATGCTCGGGGTCTTCTGCGCGCTCGATCTGTTCCTTTTCTACGTCTTTTGGGAGGCGATGCTGATCCCGATGTACCTCATCATCGGCGTCTGGGGCGGCGAGGGTCGGGTCTATGCAGCGATCAAGTTTTTCCTCTACACGCTGGCGGGCAGCCTCCTGTTCCTGATCGGTGTCATTGTGCTCTATTTCTACGGTGGCAGGACCTTCGATATCCTCGCCTTGACGGAGCAGGATTTGCCGTTCCGGATCCAGTCCTGGCTGTTCTTCGCCTTCCTGATCGCTTTCGCGGTCAAGGTGCCGATGGTGCCGGTCCATACCTGGCTGCCGGACGCCCATGTGCAGGCGCCGACGGCGGGCAGCATTATTCTTGCCGGAGTGCTCCTGAAGATGGGCGCCTACGGATTCCTGCGATTCTCGCTGCCGATGCTTCCGGAGGCATCGATATATTATTCGACGCTGATGCTGGCGCTTTCGGGGCTTGCGATCGTCTATGGCGGGTTGCTCGCGCTGGCTCAGGACGATCTGAAGAAGCTGGTGGCTTACTCCAGCATCAGCCACATGGGCTTCGTGACGCTGGGGATCTTTGCGCTGAACCTCCGCGGGCTCGAGGGCGGTATTCTGCAGATGTTCAATCATGGCGTGACGACAGGCGCCCTATTCCTGTTCGTCGGGGTGATTTACGAGCGGACCCATACCCGCAGCATTGCCGACTATGGCGGCTTGATGAAGGTGGCGCCTGTTTACACCACGTTTCTGGCACTGTTTACCCTGTCGTCGATGGCGCTGCCGGGAACGAATTCGTTCGTCGGAGAGTTGCTGGTGCTGTCCGGCGGATTTGCGGCCAACTTGGTCGCCGGCTCGGCCGCCGTTTTGGGCGCATTGCTGGGGGCCGCCTATCTGCTTGGCATGTATGGGAAAGTCGCGCTCGGTCCGGCGAGCGCCGGCGCCCGGTTGAAGATACGCGACGTGAACGCCCGTGAGATGACTGCGATCCTGCCGCTGGCCGTCTTTGTACTCTGGGTTGGGCTCTATCCGAAACCCTTTCTCGACATCATCGATGCCTCGGTGAAGCATCTGCTGACGCATGTGCACAGTAGGGGGAACGGCCCATGACCGCCGCGACGCTTTTCCAGTCGGCCCTGGCGAGCCTGCCCGAGATCGTGGTGATCACCGGCGCCTGCATCCTGCTGATCCTCGGACAGTTCGTGAGAAAGGGACAGGAACATATCCTTGTCTGGGCGTCGATCGCGATCGTGTTGATTGCCGCCTTGGCGACAGTCATGCTGGCGAACGAAGTGCGGCCGGCCTACGCGGGCATGTTCATCGCCGACCGCTTCGCGGTCTTCTTCAAGTTCGTTTTCTACCTAGCCACCGTTCTGACATTCCTCCTTTCGCGAAAATATGCCGATATCGAAGGGATCGGGACCAGCGAATACTACGTCCTGCTGCTCCTAGCGCTTTCGGGCACGATGATCATGGCCTCGGCGACCGATCTCCTGTCGATCTATGTGGGCCTCGAACTGATGGTGATTTGCACCTATGTGCTGACCGGCTTCCTGCGGCGTGAGCGGCGGTCGAACGAAGCAGCACTGAAATACGTAATCCTTGGCGCGGTTTCGACCGGGATTTTCCTTTACGGTGTTTCGCTGGTCTACGGGCTCACCGGCACAACGCAATTGGACGGGATGGCTGCGGCCGTGACCGCCGATCCGCTCGATCCCGGATTGCTGCTGGCGGTGGTCTTCATCGTCGCGGGGCTGGTCTTCAAGGTCGGCGCGGTTCCCTTCCATATGTGGCTGCCGGACGTCTATGAAGGCGCGCCGACGACGATCACCGCCTTCATGTCGGTAGGTCCCAAGGCGGCGGGATTCGCGGTGATCCTGCGGGTATTCCTAAACCCCCTGGTCGCAGCCTCGGATGTGTGGATCATCGTTGCCGCCATCGCGGTGGTGACGATGGCGCTCGGCAGCTTCGTGGCTCTGGTGCAGGATAATTTCAAGCGTCTCCTGGCCTATTCCAGCATCGCCCATGCCGGCTTCGCCATTTTCGGCGTGGCCGCTGGCGGCGCCGATGGGATCGCCAGCGTGATGCTCTATCTGCTGATCTACGCTTTCATGAATCTCGGCATTTTCGGCGCCGTCATCATGATGCGGAACGGCGATTTCTCGGGCGAGGTCATCGAAGACTATGCGGGTTTCGCCAAGGCACATCCGGGGCTGGCGCTTCTGATGCTGCTCTATCTCTTCTCGCTGGCCGGCATTCCGCCGACGGCCGGGTTCTTCGCCAAGTTTTACGTGCTGGTCGCCCTCGTCGAGCATGGTTTCGTCATGCTGGCAATCATCGCCGTGCTGCTCAGCGCCATCGCCGCTTATTTCTACATTCGCATCGTCATGGTGATCTACATGCGCGAGCCGCAGAGGGCGTTCACGCCGGCGCTGACGCCTCTGGTGGGCGCGACACTCGCCGTCACCGCTGCCGGCACCATCGGCATCGGCCTATTTCCATCATGGTTCCTGAAGCTTGCCCAAGATTCGGTCCTTGGCGGGTGAACGATTGGATTTGCAATGATCACACCGACGGAATAGACTTAGGGATAGAGGAAGGATTGCCCAAGTCGCGCTGCGGCGTGACCAATTTACCCGTTCGGGATGAGGTCAGTGGGCAACCGGTGCAGTGATGACTGCAATGGAATTCTTGCCGGTTCTTTTCATGGTCGCCGGGGTCGTTCTGGTGGCGGGGGTGACATTGTTCGTTTCCTCGCTGCTGCGCCCGTCCAATCCCTATCCTGCCAAGAACATGCCCTATGAATGCGGCATGGACGCAGCGGGCGAGGCGGCGGCGGGCCGCTTCAGGGTGCCGTTCTTTATCCTCGCGATCCTGCTGGTCGTTTTCGATGTCGAAGCGATGTTCCTCTTTCCCTGGGCAGTCGTCCTGAAAGAGATCGGGCTGGTCGGCTATATCGAGATGTTCATCTTCATAGTGCTGCTTCTCGTGGGCTTCGCCTACGCCTGGCTGAAAGGAGCGCTGGAATGGGAGGCGTAAACAACGCGATCCGCGACAGCGTGCTGTTCACCACGGCCGACAGCATCATCAATTGGAGCCGGCGGTCGGCGCTATGGCCGGAGACCTTCGGCATTGCCTGCTGCGCCATCGAGATGATTTCGGCCGGCTGCGCCCGCTACGATCTCGACCGGTTCGGCGTGGTGTTCCGCCCTTCGCCGAGACAATCCGACGTCATGATCATCGCCGGCACCGTGACCCGGAAATTCGCGCCCGTCGTGCGTCGGCTCTATGACCAGATGCCGGAACCGCGCTGGGTGATCGCCATGGGTACCTGCGCTATTTCGGGCGGGGTCTACAATACCTATGCCGTCGTGCAGGGATCGGAAACCTTCGTGCCCGTCGATGTGCATGTGCCTGGCTGTCCGCCCCGGCCGGAGGCGCTGATGCACGGCTTCCTCCTGCTTCAGGAAAAGATCAAGAGGTCCCGGGCACTTGCCGGCACACCTCTGGATCGGGTTATAGCGTCATGAGTGCGGAGCCGTCCCTCAATCGCGCTCCGATCATGGAGCGCTTCGGAGAAACAATCGAGGACCTCGGCACTGCGCACGGTATCGACGCCTTTGCCGTTCCGCCCGCAAGGATCGTCGAGTTCTGCCGATTCCTGAAAGAGCATCCGGCACTGCAATTCAATTTCCTCTCCGACATTTGCGGGGTCGATCATTATCCCGAAACGCCGCGGTTCGAGGCGGTCTACCACCTTTATTCGCTGCCCAATAGGTGGCGGGTCCGCATCAAGTGCCGGCTTGGCGATCCTCCTGAAGTGCCTTCGGTCACGGGAGTCTGGCGCACCGCCAACTGGCATGAGCGTGAGGCCTGGGACATGTATGGCATCCGGTTCGAGGGACATCCCGATCTGCGCCGGATCTACATGTGGGAAGGCTTCGAGGGCTTTCCCCAGCGCAAGGATTTCCCTCTCAGGGGCTATAAGGACAAGTTGAACCCCTTCGGTGCCGAAGGTCCGCCGCCAACGCAGCCCGACCTTGCCACCAGGGACATTCCGTAAGGGAGGCCGTTCTACGCCGGAACGTTGAGATGACTGAAGTCACCGAGCTCAGCAGGCCCGAGGGTGAAGCGCTCAATACCAGGGAAGTGCTTCTCAACCTCGGTCCGCAGCACCCCAGCACCCATGGGGTTCTTCGGCTCGTCCTCGAACTGGACGGCGAGTTCGTGGAGCGCGTCGATCCGCATATCGGCTATCTCCATCGCGGCACCGAAAAACTGGCGGAGAGCTTCACCTATACCCAGATCTTCCCGTTGACGGACCGGCTCGACTATCTCTGTCCGCCTTCGAACAACCTCGCCTTCGCGCTGGCGGTGGAGAAACTCCTCGGCATAGAAGCGCCGATCCGGGCGCAATATATCCGCGTGATGATGGCCGAGCTGGCACGGATCTCCGGTCACCTCCTGATCACCGGCGCGCTGCCGATGGATCTCGGCGCCATGACCGCGCTGCTTTACGTCATGCGCGAGCGCGAAATGATCATGGACCTCCTGGAAATGATCACCGGGGCGCGCATGCACACGTCCTTCTGCCGGGTCGGCGGGGTGCGCGAGGACCTGCCTGACGGGTTCTTCCCCAAAATCCGGGAGTTTTGCGACATATTCCCGAACCGGATCCGCGACTATGAGCGACTGCTCGAAGATAACCGGGTGTTTCTCAATCGCACGAAGGGGATCGGCGTGATCTCCGCCGAGGATGCTGTCGATCTCGGCCTCAGCGGCCCGAACCTGCGTGCTTCCGGTGTCGACTGGGACATCCGGCGCGATGAGCCCTACGAGATCTACAACCGACTCGATTTCAACGTCATCACCCGTGACGAGGGCGATTGCTATGCACGCTGGCGATGCCGCGTCGACGAGATGCGCGAAAGCATAGGGATCATCGAACAATGCATCGACCAGATGCCTGAGGGGCCGTTCCAGATCGACATGCCGACGATCGCCTTCCCGCTGGACAAGGATCGGGTGCACTGCTCGATGGAGGCGCTGATCCAGCATTTCGATCTGTCGGCCTACGGCTTCAAGGTGCCGAAGGGCGAGGTCTATTCGGCGATCGAGGCGCCAAAGGGCGAGCTTGGCTTCTACATCATCAGCGACGGGTCGCCAAAACCGTTCCGCATGAAGGTGCGGGCACCCTCGTTCGTCAATCTTCAGGCCCTCTTCGGGGTCACCAACGCCCGCTATCTGGCGGACATGATCGCCGTGCTCGGCAGCCTCGACCCTGTGATGGCGGAGGTGGACAAGTAGCAAGGATTTGAATGCGATGACCATGCGCGAAAAGATCGAAGAGGCGGCGGCGCGGTATCCCGACCAGCGTTCTGCGATCATGCCGGCACTCCTGATCGCGCAGGAAGAACATGGCCATCTGCCCGGGCCAGTGTTGGAAGAGGTCGCCGACATTCTCGGAGTCGAGCGGATATGGGTGTACGAGCTGGCGACCTTCTACACCCTCTTCCACACCGAGCCAGTGGGGATGTTCCACCTGCAACTCTGTGACAATGTTTCCTGCATGCTGTGCGGATCGGAGGAGCTGCTGAACCATCTGGAAACCGTGCTGGGGATCAGGAAAGGCGACACCACCCCGGACGGGCTGTTCACCCTTTCGACCGTCGAATGCCTCGGCGCCTGCGAGATGGCTCCGGTGATGCAAGTCGGCGACGATTATCACGCCCACCTTGATGTGGCGCGGATAAACGCATTGCTGGACAGCCTGCGGGCGACAGCGGGAGCCGCGAGCGTCGAACACGCCCCTGCGCGGCTGCCGGGGGAGTAGCGCCATGTTCGAGCCGGTTCTTCTCAAAAATGTCGATGTTGCGGACGGTCATCTGGTGTCGACCTACGAGGCTGGCGGCGGCTACCAGGCGCTGGCCAAGGCGCTGCGCGAGTACACGCCTGACGAGGTCATCGACCTCGTCAAACGGTCCAACCTGCGCGGTCGCGGCGGTGCCGGATTCCCAACGGGCATGAAATGGGGTTTCGTGCCGAAGCGCACGGGTAAGCCGACATATCTGTGCTGCAACGCCGATGAGGGCGAGCCGGGCACGTTCAAGGACCGGATCATCATGGAGCGCGACCCGCATCAACTAATCGAGGGGCTGGCGGTCAGTGCCTACGCGATCGGGGCCGAAACCGCCTATGTCTATATTCGCGGAGAATATGTGACGGCGATCCGTCGTCTGCAGCAAGCGATCGCCGAGGCCCAGGCAAAAGGCTATCTCGGAAAGCGCGTTCTGGGCTCGGATTTCAATTTCGCCATACACATCCACTGCGGCGCCGGTGCTTATATCTGCGGCGAGGAGACTGCAATGCTCGAGTCGCTCGAGGGCAAGCGGGCGCAGCCGCGATTGAAGCCACCATTTCCGGCCGTGGCCGGGCTCTACGCCAGCCCTACCGTGATCAACAATGTCGAGACGCTCGCTTGCGTGCCGCATATCATTATGCGGGGGTGGGACTGGTTTCGCGGCATCGGCCCGGAAAAGAGCCCGGGCCCGAAGCTCTACTGCCTCAGTGGTCAGGTGCGCAAACCCGGTCTCTATGAGTTGCCGATGGGCATACCACTGCGCGAACTGGTCGAGAACCACGCCGGCGGCGCGCTGCCGGGACGTAAAATCAAGGCGGTGATCCCGGGCGGGGTCTCGGCGCCTGTCATACCGGAGCACGGGCTGGAGGTGCGGATGGATTTCGACTCGCTGGCTGCCGCCGGCTCGATGCTCGGTTCGGCTGGCGTTATCGTGATCGATGACTCGACCTGCATGGTCAAGGTCGCCACCCGGATCATCGAGTTCTTCCACCACGAGTCCTGCGGCAAATGCACGCCATGCCGGGAAGGATTGAACTGGGTCGTGAAGGTCCTGCGCCGGATCGAGGCCGGCGAAGGTGCTGCCGGCGATCTGGAGCAGCTGGATATGCTCTGCAAAGGCATTTTCGGCAATACGTTTTGTGCCTTGGGTGACGGAGCGGCGATGGGGTTGCGGGCGGCACTCGCGCATTTTCGGACTGAGTTCGTTGCGCATATCGAGGAGCGCAGTTGCCCTTTCACTGAAGAACCGCGCCGCGACAAGACTGCGAGGAAGTATGGTTAGCATTACGATCGATGGACAAACGCTGGAAGTTGAGGCTGGCTCGACAGTGCTGCAGGCCGCTCGGCGTTTGGGCATCGATATCCCGACCTTCTGCTATCTGAAGCGTCTGCCGCCGCTGGCCTCCTGCCGGATGTGCCTGGTGGAGATCGAGGGGCAGCGGCGGCTGCAGCCGTCCTGCGCCACCGCCGTCACCGAGGGTATGGTGGTGCGGGCGAACACACCTCTGATCGAGGAAACCCGCTCTTCCATGCTCGATATGCTGCTCGCCAACCACCCCCTCGACTGTCCGATCTGCGACAAGGGCGGCGAATGCGAGCTTCAGAACATGGTGATGGCCTACGGACCCCGCGAGAGCCGATTCCGCGATGACAAGCGTGTGTTCCACTCCGAGGACATTCGTCTGAGCCCGGTCATCATCATGAACGTCAACCGCTGCATCCAGTGCCAGCGCTGTGTCCGGATGTGTGAGGAGGTCGTCGGCGCGGTGGCGCTGGGCACCATCGAAAAAGGCATGGATACCGCCGTCACCGGCTTCGAGGGCAGTCTCGCCGGATGTGACCAATGCGGCAATTGCGTCGAGGTCTGCCCGGTCGGCGCACTGATGAGCTTCCCCTATCGCTACAAGGCGCGGCCCTGGGATCTCGCCGAGACCGACACGGTCTGCCCGCATTGCGGCACCGGTTGCCAGCTGACAGTGGGTACACGTAAGGGCGAGTTCATGCGGGTGCGCTCGAAGTGGGACGAGGGGGTCAACCGCGAAACGCTCTGCGTTCGGGGACGCTTCGGCCTCGATTTCGTCGCGAGCCGGGACCGGATCAAGCGGCCGATGATCCGTCGTGATGGCGCCCTGGTTCCGGTTTCCTGGGATGAGGCTGGTGACTATCTACGCCGGCGGCTATTGGCCGTCGAGGACAAGGCTGCCGGCGGGCTGGCCTCGCCTCGCCTCCCCAACGAGGTGCTCTATCAGTTTCAGAAGCTGATGCGAACGGCATTCCGCACCAACAGCATTGATTGCTCGTCACGCTGGTCCACGCCCTTCGATACGCTCGGCCCGCTACTGGCAGCCTTCCACAGCCGCGCACCACTGGACGACGTGATCGGCAACGACTGCGTGCTCGTCGTCGGCGGCAACGTCACCGAGGAGAACCCGGTCACCGAATACCTGCTGCGGGATGGCGTGCGGCGGCGGCAGACCGGATTGCTCATGCTGTCGGCGCGGCCATCCCGTCTGGATGCCGATGCCAGGGTGGTGGTTCGTGTGCTGCCGGGCGAAGAAGCGGCAGGCCTTGCGGCGGTGGTGGCAGGTCTGGTGGCGGCAGTTGGTCAGGCCTTGCCGGGCGACGTTCTTGCGGGCATCGATGCGACAATCGGCAAGCCGGCGGCGGAAACGGGCATTGACGGACCGGATCGTCTGGCCGCAGCACTCAAGGAAGGCCGCAGCGTCACCGTGCTTGTCAGCGTCGACCTCCTGAGATTACCCGAAGCGCGCGCGACGCTGCAGCAGATCAACAACCTGCTGCAGGTTCTGCGCCTGCTCGGCAAAGACCCGGCGATGCAGTTCCTCTTCGACCGAGCCAACCAGCTGGGCGCCTGGGACATGGGAGTTCTGCCGGCGGCTCTGCCGGGCCTGCGGGCAGTCACCGACGATGTGGCACGCACAACGCTTGCGCGGAACTGGGGCGCCGAAATCCCGTCTGAACCCGGCGCGAATCTCGACGCCATGCTGGAACTCTGCGTCGGCGGGCGGATGGGCGCTCTCTACGTCGTCGGAACCGACCCCGTGATTGCCTATCCCGACAGGGATATCGTGACGCGGGCGCTTGGCGCCGCCGATCTCCTGATCGTGCAGGACGCCTTCCTCACCGATACGGCGGGCCTTGCAGAGGTCGTCCTGCCCGCGGCAGGTTACGGCGAGGAAACCGGCACGTTCACCAACAATGAGGGCCGGACCCAGACGGTCTGCAAATTCCGAGAACCCGCCTTCGAGGCACGAAGCAATCTGGCGATCTTCGACTTCGTCGCGGCGCTTCGCAACCAGGCACTGCGACCGTCGACACAAGGCGAAATTTTCGACGAGATTGCACGGCTGGTTCCGGCCTACCAAGGATTGACTCAGCACGCGCTTGGCGCCGACGGCGCATTCACCAAGGCGGTGCCGACGCCACCTGTGGCCAGGTTCTTTGCGCCGCCGCCCGTCCCGGCAGCAGGAGACCGGCTCATGCTGATCACCGGCAACTGCCTGTTCCACAACGGATATCTTTCCGAACGGTCGGACATCCTGAATACGGTCGCCAATGATCCCTATGTCGCGATGAGCGCGCAGGATACCGCACAGCTTGGCCTTTCGGATGGCGATCTGGTCATTGTGCGTTCCGCCCGAGGAGAACTGACGGCGCAACTCAAGGTCGACAGGCGGTTTCCCAAAGGCCTCGTCTTCGTTCCGGAAAACTATCGAGCCCTGCGTCTCAACGGCCTGATGCGGCGGGGCGAATACCCATGCCCGGTGGAGGTCCAGAAGGTGCATGCCACTCTGGAGGTCGACCGCACGAGCCGGATCTGGCGTGGGGTCTGAAGCTTTTGGGGTCGGCCGCCGCCCCGGTAAGCTGCCCAAGCCGGCGACGTCAGTGATATCTGTTCCCGCAGATGTAATCCTGCAGATCTTGTTCCGTGCGCTGCGCTTCCTCGAGCCTGTGTTTAACCACGTCGCCGATACTGACCACGCCGACAACGTCGCCGTCATCCATGACCAGCACATGACGCGTACGCCGCTGAGTCATGATCCCCATCGCGACGGGTAGCAAATCCCGCGTCGAACAGGTGGCCACATTGCGGTTCATGACATCCGCGACCCGCATCGTCGCCGCCTCGGCCCCGTATTCCGCCACCGCATTGCAGCAATCCCGTTCCGATAGCGAACCCACGTATTCGTCATTCGATTGGCTGACGACGACGAAGCCAATATTGTTCTCGCGAAACAGCCTCAAGACTTCCACTACCGTCTGATCGGGAGCGACCGCTATGACACCGACACCCTTGTTCTTCATAATTTCGCCGACAAGCATCTGAGCCTCCTGTCTGCGCGCTCCGGCTTCACGGATGGCGCGCGTTCACGTTCGCCGGATATTCCGCCACCAATTGTAGCCCTTCGTCTCTTTTGTCTCGACGAGCACGTCCTTCGCTGTATTCAGGCTCGCGGCAACCACGCCGCCGCCGGTTGCCGCCTTGCCCGGCTTGGCGAGCAGGTCGTCGCGCCCGATCACCAGGTCACGCGAGGAAAAACTCGAAAATTCGTACTGCTGGCCAAGCGCGATTGCATCCGCTGGGCAGGCATCCTCGCACAGTCCGCAGAACAGGCAGCGAGCCGTGTCGATCTCGAATTTGGCCGGGTGCCGGTTACCCTTCTCGTCCTCGTAAGGGACGACTTCGATGCAGTCGCAGGGACAGATCCGCGCGCAGAGTTCGCAAGCTACGCACTTGATCTCGCCCTCTTCATCACGCTTGAGGAAGTGATGCCCGCGATAGCGTGAGTAGGGTAGCCATTTTTCCTTGTCCGGATACTGCATGGTTACGGTTCTGGAGATCCCGTAGCCGAAGGTCAGAGCCAAGGCACTCGCCAGATCGGCGAAGAACGCCCAGCCAATCCATGTTCCAACTCTGTCCTGCGCGCGCGACATCGCCGCCTCGCTACGGAGCCGCTACGGCCCCTAAAAGTACACCGGTTATAATTATGTTCGCCATCGACAGAGGAAGCAAGACCTTCCATCCGATCGCCATCAGTTGGTCGTAGCGGTAGCGGGGGAAAGTGAAGCGGAACCAGATAAACACATAGACGAAGAATGCGACCTTGAGCACAAACCAGAGGAGTGGTGGCAAGGGGATTAGGACACCGTTCCAGCCGCCGAAAAACAGGATCACCACCAGGACCGACACCAGCAACACGATGGCATATTCGCTGACCATGAAAAACGCAAAACGGATACCGCTGTATTCGGTATGGAAGCCGGCGCCCAGATCGCCTTCCGCTTCCGCAAGGTCGAAGGGAATGCGCTGCGCTTCGGCCAATCCGGCGACGAAGAACACGAAGAAGCCGACCGGTTGGTAGACGATGTTCCAGACATCGGATTGGGCCCGCACGATGTCGAGCAGGCTCATGGATTGCGCCAACATGACCACTCCGATCACCGCGAATCCCATCGGAATCTCGTAGCTGATCATCTGCGCACAGGTTCTGAGGCTGCCAAGGACCGCGTATTTGCTGTTAGCGGCCCAGCCACCGAAGATGACACCATAGACCTCGATCCCGATCACCGCAAAGACGAAGAGCAACGCCACGTTCATGTTGGAGGCGTAGAGGGTGATCTCGGCGCCGAGGACCGAGATGCTTTCGCCGAAGGGGATCGCGACGAACACCACAAAGGGCGGGGCGAGCGCCAGGATCGGCGCCAGTTTGAACAGGAAGCGATCGGCCTCGGCGGGGATGTGATCCTCTTTGGTTAAGAGCTTTATTCCGTCCGCCACCGGTTGCAGCAGCCCGTGCCACCCGACACGCATCGGCCCCATCCGCTGCTGGATGTGCCCGGCGACCTTGCGTTCCAGCCAGGTTAGCGGCAACGGCAGCAGCAGCAGGATCGCAATCAGAAATGCGACCTTGAAGACAATCAGGCCAAGCGCGACGATAAGTTCCATGATCCGCGGCCACTTATTCATCGGGTTGAAACGTGCGACCGGACTATGGCTCCGGCTATAGGCCTAGCACTGCGCGCAACCGTCAGAGTCATGGTACAACGGCGACGCACCTCACACAATGCCATCACTGTGTTGCCCGAACGGCATCGATGTCTATTTCGGGAATGTCGGTGGCCACATCTGGAACACGGTGTTTCCCCTGCCGAGCGATTTCGCGCATACCGGTCTGTGGCAGCTGCCCATAGTCTTGCACACTATCCTGCGGGAAGAATTTCGGAAAGCTGATCGTGCCTGAAACGTCGCCCTAGCGTCTTTCATTCCAGGGACGGTTCTTTTTGCTCGCTGCCGGAACGGAACAAAAAAGCGAATCCCGCAGAAGCGGATACGGGAGCACGTATATTCTAGAAAAAACATAGATCACAAGACGCGCTTTCACGGCGGTGGTGGCAGGCGCCATTGCAACACCTTTGACGCATATTCGGATGGCTCGCGCGGCTGAAAAGGTCGTGCGTATCGGTTACCAGAAATATGGAACGCTGGTCCTTCTCAAGGGCAAGAGTACGTTGGAGAAGAAACTGGAATCCATCGGCTATTCGGTTGAATGGACCGAGTTTCCGGGCGGTCCCCAACTGCTCGAGGCTCTGAACGCCGGTGCCGTCGATTTCGGATCGACCGGCGAAACGCCGCCGATCTTCGCCCAGGCCGCGAACGCTCCGCTTGTCTACATCGCGCACGAGCCGCCCGCCCCGCGCGGCGAAGCCATACTTGTCCCGAAGGACAGCCCCATTAAATCTGTCGCGGAGCTGAAGGGTAAAAAGCTCGCCCTCAACAAGGGCTCGAACGTGCATTACCTGCTCGTCAAGGCTCTCGAAGAAGCCGGCTTGAACTATGAGGACGTGGAATTATCCTTCCTCGCTCCGGCCGACGGCCGCGCAGCCTTCGAAAAGGGTGCGGTTGATGCATGGGTCATCTGGGATCCCTTCCAGGCAGCGGCGGAAGTGACGATCGAAGCGCGAGAACTCAGAAACGGCGAAGGCATCGTTCCCAATCACCAGTTCTATCTCGGCACCAAGACGTTGGTCGACGGCCACGGTGAGGCGATCGATGTCTTGATCGAAGCCATTTCCGAGATCGACGAATGGACCAAGTCCGATACCGCGGCTGCGGCTGCGGAACTCTCGCCGTCTGTCGGCATCCCAAAACCTATCCTAGTCAAGGCGCTCGAGCGTCAATCCTACGGGGTCAAGAGCCTGGACGACACCGTCGTCGCGCAGCAGCAGAGCATCGCCGATACTTTTTTCAAGCTCAAGCTCATTCCCAAGGAAGTGACGATTGCGGACGTTGTCCGCAAGGGAAAGGCATGATGCTCGTTTCCAGTATCTGAGCGGTGAAGTTTCATGGTCACGACCTCGACGGCCAGCACTTTGCCGCGCCGTCCGACGTGCTGCGGGCAAATTCACAACTGATGTCGACATCCCACGCCGACGTTCATTGCGCGGCGTGATTGGAGAGACGTCTTGGGCGTGGCGCTCCTGAAATACTAAGCCGACGTTCCGGAGGTCGTCGCGGCGTTCTACCCTAGCCTTCCCTCCTCTAACCGCCTCGAACTGCTCCAGGAAAACGGAGGCGCCGACAACCTTCCCCGGCCGACGCCGCTCGGATTGGGCAGAGCCGTCTGAAGCGGGTGTATGAAATCGTGGTTGGAAGGAATCCCGCCTATTGGATCTCAAAAAACGGCGGATCATGCTGCTGGTTAGTTGACTGTTATACTCAAGGATTATACGCGCTTCGGCAGTTTTCCGGCAAACCTGAAGCACGAGCATGCCCCCTGTCGATATCTTGTCCGAAATCGTTCGCGCGGATGATCGCGTAGCGCTTGTCTTCGCCGATGGGCGGACGCTTTCCTACGCTGACCTCGACGCGCGAACGTTGCGGTTTGCGGAGCGGCTGGGCCAGGGGAAAAAGCGGCTCATCGCGATCTCGGCGGAAACCTCGGAGCATATGATCGTCGCATATCTTGGCGCGTTGCGCGCAGGCCACGCAGTGGCCATGCTGCCCCCATGCGACGACCGGCTATGGAGAGATTTTCTTGCGGCCTTTCGGCCCGACTTTACCTTTCGGCCGGCCGACGGCCGCTGGCGTCTGATCGATGAAAGTCGGCCTGGCGGCAGCAGGCAGCAACTCCATCCCGATCTCGCCCTCGTTCTGATGACTTCCGGCAGTTCGGGCACTGCCAAGGCGGTGCGCCTTTCCTACGCCAATCTCGACGCCAATGCGCGTTCGATAGCGGATTATCTCGACCTTTCATCGGCCGACAGGGCTGCCTTGGTCCTGCCGCTTCACTACTCCTACGGCCTGTCTGTCCTCCATTCTCATTTGGTTGCCGGCGGCAGTATTTTCTTGCCCGGTGTCTCGGTGATGAGCGACGATTTCGCGAGAGTGATCGGCGAAAGCGGCTGCACCAATTTTTCGGGTGTGCCCTATTCCTATGAGCTCATGGAAAACACGGGCTTCCGGGCGACTGAGCTCAAGGCGCTGCGCTTCATGACGGTGGCCGGCGGCAGGCTGGCGCCCGAACTCATTCGCCGCTACCGAGATTACATGCGCGCCGGAGGTGGCCGCTTCTTCGTCATGTACGGCCAGACCGAGGCGGCGGCCCGTATCGCTTTCGTCCCGCCGGAAAGTCTGTCGGACCATGAAGAGCGGATCGGCATTGCCATCCCCGGCGGCAGCCTCAGCCTTGCCGATGATGAAGGAAACCCGGTTGACCGGCCGGGCGCCGCTGGAGAGCTTGTCTACTCAGGCCCGAACGTGATGATGGGCTACGGCGCAGATCGTGCCGATCTCGCGCGCTCCGCCGAGATCGAGGCGCTGCACACCGGTGATATCGCCGTTCGCGACCATGAAGGTTTCTTCCGTATCGTCGGGCGGAAAAGCCGTTTCGCGAAGGTCGCGGGACTGAGGATCGGCTTCGACATCATGGAGCAGGTTCTGGCGGAGGCAGGCATCGCGGCGGCGGTGGTGGGTGACGATGAGGGTCTGCAGGCCTATGTGACCGATGTTGATGTGGCCGATCAGGCGCGGCGGATCCTTGCAAAGGCGAGCCATCTTCCCGCGAATCTGATCTGCGTTAGCGAGCAGACGAACCTGCCCAGGCTTGCCTCCGGCAAAATCGACTATGACAGCCTCGAGAAGAAGATGCTGAAGACGCGCGAGAAAGGCCGCCAGGCGGCGGTCAGCGTGCTCGAAGCCTATGCCCGCGTCTTCTATCCCCTCAGCGTCGGACGCAATGACAGCTTCGTCTCGCTTGGCGGCGATTCCCTTCGCTTCCTGCAATTGACCATGGAATTCGGCCGACTTGGCGTCGACCTGCCGGAAGGCTGGGCGCACGCGCGGATCGCCGAGCTCGACAATTGCCGGCAGGTGACACGCTCCCGCCTCGCAGACGTCAGGGCGTTGCCAACCGATCTCGTCCTCAGGGCGATCGCCATTCTGTTGGTGGTGGTGCACCACGAGATGGTGTGGCCCATTCCCGGCGGATCTGGCGTCATGCTGCTTCTCGTCGGCTTCAGCCTGGCGCGCTTCCAGTCCGCCCATTTCCTCGCCGGGCGGTTCCGTCAGGCGTTGCGGCCCGCCATCAACGTTCTTATTCCCTACTTCTTCATTGTCGCCGCTTATGCGCTCGTGTGGCGGGCGGTTCCCTGGGCTTCGATCACGCTGACCGGCAATTTCGGCTATGCCGATCCGGAGCGGCACGAGATGGTTCCCTATCTCTACTGGTTCATCGAAGCCTATGCGCAGACGCTTCTCGTCTTCGCGCTCATTTTCGCGATTCCTGCGGTGCGCAAGCTCGCGCGGGCGCGACCCTTTGCCTTTTCGCTTGGCCTGCTGGGGCTGGCCGTCGCCGCGCGCTTTTCTCTTCCGCCTATCTTCGACATCGGCAAGCGGCAGATCTTCACAATCTATTGGGGTTTCCATCTCGCTATCTTTGGCTGGTGTGCCGGTCTGGCCGATCGTGCGGCACGGCGCATGGTTCTGACGGCGCTGGCTGCGGCCGTGCTTGGATACCTCGCCTTCTGGGAAACGGTTTGGATTGGAACGACGGTCAAATATCTGACGATCTTCGCCGCGCTTCTTGCCCTTCTTTATCTGCCGCGGATTCCGTTGCCTGTGTGGCTCGGCCGTTTCGTGACGCTGATCGCAGTCTCTGCCTTCCCCATCTACCTGCTGCACCGCTTCGTACCGGAGCTGCTGATGACGCCGGCAGCGGGCGCTCTGCCGGTTTCAGTCTTTCACCTGCTGGCAATCGCCGGCGGCCTCGCGCTGGGCATCATCGCCAACAAGACAGTGGCGGAGTTCCGCAACCTGCTGGGCGGAATGGCGATAGGAGAGAACACCGGCGTGCCTCAGCCGGCCCTATTGCTGCAGCGGCCGTTCGTTATGCGGCGCAATCGGTGACCGCCGTCATCGAGCGCAATGGGCTGATATGGGCGTGTCCAAATGGTCCATAAGGATGACGTTTGCGGGAACATTGCGAGGATTTGGCGCGGCGAGCCAGCGGTCTTTCGAAAAATAGCCTTTGGTCCTCATCTGCGGGCCCGAAGTCGCCCTGAGACCAAGAGCAAAATTGAAGTTATTTTCGCTGCCGGCTTCGCGCGTGAAGCTGAGATAGGAACCGAATCGTTCGTGTTCGACATCGCGAAGGTTTTGGATCGACCCAAGCGTATCCTCGAAATCGGGCCAGCACGCCTGCTTCACAATGAGCTCGAAAATGCGCAGGACGGCGGGGGAGAGACGCCCCTGTGCATCTGTCTCCGGCCCAACCAGCTTGGCACCGATGTCAACGATTTCGCCCATTTCATTTCCGCGAACCCTGAGAAAAGTCGAACTGAGGGGACGCACCTCGTTCCGTTCGTAGATGCGCTGAAAATAGCACTCATAGCTGCGATTGCGCATCGATGCGGCTTTCCATTCGCTCATCTCGATGCCACCTTCTCGAAGAGCGCCGCATATATGTGGACCTGAGGCCAACCACGTCCGCAGAAACTGACTTGTCAATTCGAGCTTCGGGAGCTCGATCAGGTGCCGCGATACAGATTTGGGCGGAAGAGGAGAAGAAGCCGTCGTGGCAGTGTGGACGGCTATGCCGGGCAATCGGGCAGTCTTATTGAGAGCGCGATGTTCGAAAGGCCCAACCGGATTTTCGACGCGGCGGGTTTGATGATAAAAAACAGCGGTGCCTGCGAGAAGCAAAACAGCCAAAAGCGCTGGCCAAAACAGCCGGCCGTGGTTGCTCCGCAATGGAACCATCTTGTGCCAAAGTGGGCTGTCGCGGGGAGGATCGACCGCCGACAAGACTTTATCCATGGCGTTACCTCATAGACAAAAGAGGAACAGTGGCAGCACCGGACGCTTCAGTTTGGGTTGCGAAGATCTGGCGAGGCCTCTCCCGTGGCAGGTCAGATATGTAGCATTGCTTTGCCGCGGCTCAACGGTGTCGAGGAAGTCGATCTGGCAATCAGGCATCGCCTTACCATCCCTGGTACCGCTCTTTTATAGCAGCGAGCGGCGAGGTTAGAAAACTGATACTATTGGTGTGAATTGTTCGATCTGCACATCCCCTTTTTGATGAAACTCGAGGCGGGGTAAGACGCAGACCAGAATGGCGCCTGGAAGCGTCTCACTGACCGCAAGCTCCGCCCCGCGACCGCTGTTCGACGTCGGCGTCGGTGTCGGCGCATGGGCAATGCGCATCCCAATATCGGTCACGTCATCGAGGCCGCGACCGAGAAAAGCGGCCCGCGGCCGGGGGCATCATATCGTCGGCTCTCCTGCCGAGACGGCGCCAATGTTCCAATCCTGCAGGGCATCGCGGACTTCGGCTCTGGTGGGGGCGCCGATGCGTCCGCCGAACACCTGGCATTTGAGAGCAGCCGCCATCGACGACAATCGCATCGACTCTTCGATCGGCATGCCTTCCGCGATTGTCAGGGCGAAAGCGCCGTGGAAGATGTCGCCCGCCGCAAGTGTATCGATCGCTCGCACCTTCGGAGCGGCAAGGTGACGGATGGCGCCGCTTCGGTCATCGAACCACAGGCAGCCATGTTCGCCAGCGGTGACGCTGATGAAGGCATGTTCGAATTTACGCTTCAGAAGGCCGACGCTCTCCACCAGATCCGCCGTCCCGGCAAGCCGTTCGGCGGCCGGCTGTGAAAAGACGACGTGGCTGGCGGCCGGCGCCAGCATCTCGAATATGCCCTCGCCCGCAACGTCGCCATCGAGAACGGCCGGTTTGCCTGCCTTGCCGGCTGCGATCAACGTCCGCAGCGCAAGCTTCGGCCATCGGACGTCGACAAGCACCGCATCGAAAGCAGAAACCTCCCGTTCTGTTACCGGCCTGACCGTGTCGTGGAGCCGCTCGTCGTAGAAGGGCACGATCAGGCGCTCGCCCCGGTCATCGATGAGGATCGTCGCGATGGCCGAGCGGGCGCCTTCGGCCCGCAGCATGCCGCTCGTATCGATACCGCTATTGCCGAGATCGGCAATGATGCGTTCGCCGGCGGCATCCTCGCCGACCGCACCCCAGAGGCTGGCCGCGCCGCCCAGTCGGGCGATGGCATAGGCTGCACTCGACGCCATGCCTTCAGCGATCTGCAGCATCTCATAGGGCAGAATCTTACCTTGGCCGGCCGGCAGCGCGCGGACGCGGAACAGCGTATCCAGAACCGCCGCGCCGACGCATAGAACACGGCGCGGCGGACCGGGCGGCGGATCGAACACAGAGGACGTCATCGGCGATTGTCTCGCCCGTTCACTTGACGGCGCCGGCCGTCAGGCCGGCCACGATCTGCCGTTGCGCAAATACGGTCAATATCAGCACGGGCAATGTGACAATCAGCGCCGCCGCTGCGAGCGGCCCCCAACTGACCTGCTCGAAAGACAGCATGTTGTAGACGGCGACAGGAAGCGTGCGGGTCTCGCGACTGGCGAGCACGATGCCGAAGACGAAATTGTTCCACGAGAAGATGACCGACAGGATGAAGGCGACGACGATGCCAGGCCTTGCGATCGGCAGGGCGACCAGGCGAAACACCTGCCAGGGTGTCGCGCCGTCGATGCTTGCAGCCTCCTCCAGCTCCATTGGCGTCGTCTCGAAATAGCCAATCATGATCCACACGACGATCGGCACGGTGACGACGAGGTGGATGATGATCTGCGGCACGAGCGTGCCGAGCAGGTTCAGCCACTGGAACAGCAGGAAGAGCGGAATGAGGAAGGACAGGCCGGGCGTCATGCGCGCGATCATGATGACCATCGCCGATTTCTCCGCCTTCAGACGCGCGATGCCATAGCCGGCAGGCACGCCGATCAAGAGCGCCAACAGCGTGGCGCTGCCCGTCACCAGCAGCGAATTCCAGAGATAGAGGAAGAAATTGTTCTCCTCGAAGACCTTCACATAGTTCGACCAGGCGAAACGCTCCGGGATGAAGATCGGCGGATAGGCGCCGTTGTCGATCTCATATTTCAGCGACAGTGAGATCATCCAGAGGAAAAACAGGACGACCGGCGAGATCATCACCAGCGCGACGAACAGCAGTCCGATGCGATCGAGCGTCTTGCGCTTCATCAGCGTGCCTCCCCGTCGGACCAGTTGACGCGCTGCCGGATCATCATCAGGACGAACGAAAGCAGCACGATGAGGATGAAGAAGACGACCGCCATCGCTGAGCCATAGCCGATGTCGTAATAGGCGAAGGCCGTGTTATAGAGATAGATGTTGATCGTTTCCGAGGCGGTGCCAGGGCCGCCCTGGGTCATGGCATAGATGATATCGAAGCTCTTCACGGCATCGATACTGCGGATGATCACCGCGATCATTAGGAAGGGCGCGATCATCGGCAGCGTGAGATAGCGGAATTTCTGCCAGACATTGGCGCCATCGATCTCGGCGCTCTCGTAAGGTTCGCGCGGAACGGCGGCGAGCCCTCCGAGCACGATCAGCATGACGAGCGGCGTCCACTGCCAGCTTTCGACCAGAACCAGCGAGGGGATGACGCTGCTCTGATTGTAGATCCACTCCTGCGGGCCGATGCCGATGAAGGAGAGGAGATAGTTGAGCACGCCGAGCTGCGGATGGAACATCATAGTCCAGACGAGCGCGATGGCAACGGGGGTCGCCATCATCGGCATCACGAATATGCCTCGAATGAGGCCGCGCAGCGGGAACTGGGCATCGAAGATCAGTGCGGCAAGCGTTCCCAGAAAAAGCGGAAGCAGCACGGAGAGTGCAGTATAGACCACTGTATGCCACAACGACTCCCAGAAGCGCATGTCGACGGCGAGTCTGATATAATTGTCCAGCCCCGCAAAGACCTGCGACTGGCCGAGCGTCCAGCTGTTGACGCTCATCCACACCGTAAACACCCATGGGAAGACGATGACGGCCGAGATGACGATGAGCGCCGGGATGACGAAGGGCCAGTAGTTGGGAGCAAACCGGTCCGGTTTGCTCCCTCCTTTCGACGCCTTGGCCAGTGCGGCCGTTTCGATGCCTGCCGAAGCCATTATCCCTCGCTCTTCGCCAGGACGGGTTCGAACTGTGCCGTCGCCGCCTTCAGTTCGGTTTCAGGATCGGCGCCGCCGATCATGTTTGTGAGACCGACGCCATAGATGTCGCGGAACTCGGTGACCGGAATGATGACCGGCAGGGCGAGCTGCGAAATCTTGCCGGAGCCGGCAACGGCATCCAGCCATGAGCCGGGCATCTTGACGCCCTCGCGGACTTTCGCATCCTCAAGCACGGATTGGCGGAAGGGAACGCCGGCGCCGGCCTGCAGCAGGCGCGCGCCCATGTCGTGTGAAATCGCCCATTGGCAGAACAGGTAGGCGGCTTCCTTCTTCTGGCTTGCCGCGACGACGCCGAGGCCGTCGCCGAAGGTTCCGGCGGCTTGCGCATTAGGGCCTTTCGGCATGATGCCGTAACCGACCTGGCCGACGACGCGCGACTTTTCCGGATTCTCGATCGGCGGCGCAAAACCGACGCCATCCAGCCACATGCCGATCTTACCCTGTAGGAAGGCCGACTGCGCCTCGGCCCAGTTGAAACCGGAGACGCCGGGAGGCGCGGTCTTGGTCATCAGCCGCTGGTAAAGCTTGGCCGCTTCGATCGCCTCCTGCGACGTCGTGCGCAGCTTGCCGTCCGGGCCGAGCGGGCTGGAACCATAGCCGAGCAGCAAGGTCGTCCAGACCGGCGTGTTGGCGTTCTTCAGGCCGCGGGCGACGAAGCCGTAGGTGTTGGTCGAGGGATCGGTCAGCGCTTCTGCGGCACTTGCCAGTTCGTCGAAGCTCGTGGGGTAAGCAAGCCCCTTCTTCTCGAACAGCGCCTTGTTCCAATAGATGATCCAGTAATCGACCGAGAAAGGCAGGGAACGCAGAACGCCGTCCGCATCCTTGGCGAAGGCGAGGCCGGCTTCGGCGAAGTCGCTTTCCACCAGCGACGGGTCGGTGAGCGATGGATCCTTGAGGAAGCCGCTGATATCGGCAAGCCAGCCGCCCTTTTCGAACTGCCGCTTCTGGACGTGGTAGCTCAGGTGCACGACGTCGAAGCTCGGCTTTCCCGAGCTCAGCTCGATGGTCGTCTTCTGGCGCTGCTGCTGTTCCGGCGTCGCTTCGGCATTGACCTTGATGCCGGTGAGTTCCTCGAATTCGGATAGGTACTTCAAGAGTATCTCGCTGCGCGGGCTCTTGACGAGGTTGATTTCGAGCGTCGTGCCGGTGAAGCGCTTCCAGTCGACCGCAGCGGCTGCCGGCCGCATGCCGAGCATGCTGCTCGCCCCCAATGCGGCGGTGCCCGCCAGAAAGCCGCGCCTGGTCGGGTTGAAGAATGATGGCATGGTAATCCTCCTCCTTTTGCCGGCGATCTCCTCATCCCCGGCTGTTTATTCTCGATTATATCCTGAGCGCACGATCCCTTGCATGATTGATGTGTGCGACAAGGCTGTTGACGGCGTCTTCCGCCGATCGTCGTTCGATCGCCTCGAGCACCTTCAGGTGCTCGCCCATGACGGGTCCGACGTGGCCGTCGATGCGAAAGCGATCCTGGCTGATCAGGCGCATCTTGATCGAGTTCACGCGGTAGGCGTTCGAAATGATCGTGTTGCCAAGGGCGTCGATAAAGGCATCGTGCATGCCCCAGTCGACGGCCTGCGCGCGCAGCTCCAATTCGTGCGATCCATCGCCGTTGCGGATGGCGTCGGCGATATCCCGATGCTGCTTCAACAGCCCGGCGATCGTTTCGTCCGACGCGGTCCGTGTGAAGAGCGCTACGGCTTCCTTCTCCAGGAAGACACGCAGCTGGAACGCCTCGCGGATGAGGTTGAGATCGATGTGAGCAATCTGCAGACCCCGCTGCGGTACGGTCTTGATCAGCCCCTCCGCTTCGAGCCGGGGGATGAGCTCGCGGATGGCCCCAAGTGTCAGCCCCGTCAGCTCCACGAGACGGCGCTGCGAAACGAACTGGCCGGGACGCACGTCACGGGCAAGCAGGTGACGCGTGAAGCTCGCATAGGCCTTTTCCCGCAGCGTCGGCTGTTCGTCCGTTCCGTCCATCGCCTCCTCCAGAAACATGCCCGACCTACGCAGCTTTCGAACGGAAAAGACTATCGAAAACGCGAGCGAGCTGCGCCTGTCCCTCTGCGGATATTGAAACGAGCGGCGGGCGAACCGCAAGCCAGATTTCCTCCGACGTTGTGCGCGCGACCATCGCCTTCACGGCAGGGATGACGGGATGTTTCAGCAATTCGAGCACGAAATTCTCGATGCGGGCGTCGTCTCTGCCTTCCTCGGCCAGCGGTCTGAGCTCGTGTGGGACAAAATTCGCCATGCCCGATATAGCACCCTGGCCGCCGAGCCTCACGGCCGTTGCGAGGTGCCGCTCATCGCCGACCAGGATGATGAGATCGCTGTGTGCTTTCAGCAGCGCTTCGGTGTAGGGCCAGTCGCCGGAGGAATCCTTTACGCCGGTGACGATATGGGGAAAGGCGGTCCGCAACCGGCCGATCAGCGATACGCTGAGCGGCACCATGGTAACCGAGGGAAGATTATAAACGATGATGTCCCGCGCCGTTTCACCCAGAAGGGCGAATACGGCTGAAAACCACCGGAAGACGCCGTCGTCACTCACATTCTTGAAATAGGAGGGTGGCGCAAGAAGGATATTGCGGGCTCCCTTGGAGAGGGCCAGACCGGCCTGCATCGCCGCATCCTCGGCGGCGTCGACGAGCACGCCGACGATGATGTTCTTCGCCGGGATTCCTGCAGCGAGGAAAGCAGACAGCACGCGTTCCCGTTCGCCATCCCCGATCGAGGAGCCTTCACCCGTCGTCCCGAACAGCGTCACGCTGGAGCATCCGGCGGCAAGGCAGCGCCGTGCCTGCGCGATCATCGCCTCGATCGCAATGTCGCCGTTCTCGTGGAACGGCGTGGCGAGGGCGACGGAAAGCCCGAATTTTGCAGTCAACCTCATTCCTCCCAGCTAACGGGTCAGGTGTAGCAGACTGACATGTTAGTTGTAAAGGGGTGATTGTTCGAAAGCTCGTCTAAGAATTTCCTCAACAGCGGCCGATGTTTGGTGCACAGGAAGGGATGAGGCCGCGCTGCATTTCCCCTACATCGGTGAGCAATGCGCGATCGTGCAGCGCGCCACCCAGTTTGTCCCTCGGTCGGTCTCGTTTGAGAAGACAAAGCATTGCTCGTCGTCTTTCTTCAAACTCGGCGGACATCGCCGCTAGTTCGATTTCGACAGACCGAGGAATTTTCCGCAGTCTTCAGAAACGCAGATTTTGAGAGGTTTGCTCAAGAACGCCTCGACCGCCGATCGGTGGGTCGAATAAGTCGCATCTCTTTCGTCAAAATTTCGAAACGCTGTAAGATCGCCGCGCAATACCCTCGGAGCTAAATCGAAACCGCGCAATGCGAACACGAGGCCCCAACTATAATCCAAGCGCGAGTGTGGTCGCTTTACACGCGGCACGTTCTCCGTCACGGTACTGATTGCAGTCTTGCAGTCTTGCAGCCATGCTGCAGGAAAGACCTTTGAAACCTGCAAGGTTTCCTTGCCGCTGGATGCAATGGCTAAGGTTGGGTGCGTTATGATGGGAGAAGCAAGTCGATAGGGCGGCAATGAAGGCCTTAGCTCTGAAAAACCGATGCCGTTTGAGTATGTTCGGGATCAATCCCACCATCATACGCTCCTGTGTGAATGGCATTCCGGTATGAGGAAAAGCCGTGCTGAGAATTATTTACGACTTTGAGATGCCAGGTCACATCGAGAAGGTGGATCTTGTGCCGGGTCGCGTGAATGAGCGCCGGATCGAGACGCCCGCCGAAGCCGGGCGGGCCGACGGCGTGCTTCAAACGGGCGCGGATGGCCCGAAGAAGGTCGTGGCGGTGCGCTTCTATTCGGGTCAGAGCGCCTTCGACGGCCGGATGCTTTCCGCCGGCTAGACCACCTCCGCGGCGTCGATCCTCGCGGCCCGCCGCATGGCATGGATGAAGGCGAGGACGAAAATAATTGAGAGCACAAGCACGATGGTCGGAGCGGGGGCGCTGTCGATGAAGAAGGACAGGTAGACGCCGGCGAAGGAGCCGGTGACGGCGATGGCGACCGACAGGATGAGCATCGTGCTGAACTTTCGGGTCAGCAGGAATGCAATGGCGCCCGGTGCGATCAGCATGGCGATCGAAAGGATGATGCCGACTGCCTGCAGGGCGCCGACGATCGTCAGCGAGATGAGGGCAAGCAGGCCGTAATGCAGAAGACCGATCCTGAGCCCCACGGCCTTTGCCTGCGTCGGGTCGAAAGCATGCAGCAGGAAGTCTTTCCACTTGATCCCGAGAATGCCGGCCGTGACCGCGGCGATCGCGGCCGCCTGCGCAATGTCACGCCAGGAAACGCCCAGCATATCGCCGAACAGGATGTGGTCGAGATGCACGTCGGTTTGGATTTTGACGTAGAGCACCAGACCGAGACCGAACATGCCGGAGAAGACGATGCCCATCACCGTATCCTGCTTGATGCGGCTGTTGTCCTTGAGGAAACCGGTGGCGATGGCGCAGAACATGCCGGCGACGAAGGCGCCGACGGCAAAGGGAAAGCCGACGATATAGGCGATGACCACGCCGGGAAAGACCGCGTGGCTGATCGCATCGCCCATTAGCGACCAGCCCTTGAGAACCACGAAGCAGGACAGAAGCGCCATCGGCACGGCGACCAGCACCGAAATGACAAGCGCATTGACCATGAATTCGAACTGGAAAGGCGAAAGCAGCGTAGCGACGATATTCATGGCGCCGTCTCCAGGGCTTGGGCGGCCCTTCTGCGTGCTGCGAGCATGCCGTGCTTGGGCGCGAAGAAGAAGGCGAGCAAAAAGATGAGCGTCTGCAGCACGACGATGATGCCGCCGGTCGCCCCATCGAGAAAATAGCTCGCATAGGCGCCCGCGAAGCTGGTGATCGAGCCGATGGCGACCGCGATGACGAGGAGCCGCGGGAAGCGATCCGTCAGCAGATAGGCGGTCGCGCCCGGTGTCACCACCATGCAGATGACGAGGAACGCGCCGACCGTCTGCAGGGCTGCGACGGTGGAGGCGGACAGCAGGGTGAAGAACATGATCTTGAGCACGGTCGGATTGAGGCCGATCGAACGGGCATGGCTCTCGTCGAAGAAAGTGACCATCAGATCCTTCCACTTGACGAGTAGGATGGCCAGCGACACGAAGCCGATAATGGCGAGCTGCAGCGTATCCTCGGGCGTGATGGCCAGAATGTTGCCGAGGACGATCGTCTGGATGTTCACGGCGGTCGGCCTTAGCGACACCATGAACAGGCCGAGCCCGAAGAAGGAGGAAAAGATCAGCCCGATGATGGCGTCTTCCTTCAGCTTGGTGCGCTGGTTGAG
The DNA here is from genome assembly GCF_017352135.1 of Rhizobium lentis. Taxonomy (NCBI): domain Bacteria; kingdom Pseudomonadati; phylum Pseudomonadota; class Alphaproteobacteria; order Hyphomicrobiales; family Rhizobiaceae; genus Rhizobium; species Rhizobium lentis. The sequence goes on along the minus strand of NZ_CP071455.1, from coordinate 667,851 downwards.
GAAAAGCATGGCGGCGGCGGCAAGCCCGCCGGAAAAGAAGGCGCCGATCGAGAAGGGAAGCCCGAGCATATAGGCGCCGGCAACGCCGGGAACGATCGAATGCGAGAGCGCATCGCCGATCAGCGACCAGCCCTTCAGCATCAGGTAACAGGAGAGAAACGCGCAGACGCCGCCGACGAGGGCAGAGACCCACATGGCGTTCACCATGTAATTATAGGTGAAGGGCTCGAGAAGAATGGCCGTCATTCCCAGCCCTCGCCTTCCCCATCCGATGCACCTGCGGTCGCCTTGCCTTCGCGAAACACCAGCGGCCGTTCGTCGTCGCTGATCAGGCCGATCGATGTCGGTCTGCCGCTTGGGGCTTCGGTCAGCACGAAATGGCGGAGCACGCCGCCGAAAGCCTTCTCCAGATTGTCCTGGGTGAATGTCTCGAAGGTCGGCCCGTGGGCGAGCACCGTGCCCTTGATCAGGATCGTCCGGTCGCAGAATTCAGGCACCGAGCCGAGATTGTGCGTCGAAACCAGCATGACGCGGCCCTCGTCGCGCAGTTCCCGAAGCAGTTTGATGATCTGCTCCTCGGTCTTGACGTCCACGCCGGTAAACGGTTCGTCGAGCAGGATGACCTTTCCGTCCTGCGCCAGCGCGCGGGCGAGAAAGACCCTCTTCTTCTGGCCGCCGGAGAGCTCGCCGATCTGACGCTTGCGGAATTCGCTCATGTTAACACGGGCAAGTGCTGCCGCCACCGCCTGGTGATCGGAGGCCTTGGGAATGCGCATCATGCCCATATGGCCGTAGCGGCCCATCATCACGACGTCTTCGACCAGAACGGGGAAGTTCCAGTCGACCTCTTCCGACTGAGGCACATAAGCGACGAGGTTCTTTCGCAGCGCGTCCTTGACGGGCATGCCGAGCACGCGGATCTCGCCCCTGGCCAGATGCACGAAGCCCATGATCGACTTGAAGAGGGTCGATTTTCCCGAGCCGTTGACGCCGACGAGCGCGCTGATCGTGCCGGTGGGGATGACGAAACTCGCGTCCCTCAGCGCCGTATGGCCGTTGCGGTAGGTGACCGTCGCGCCGTCCACCAAAATCCCGGTTCCCTCGAAGCCGGATGACGCCTGCTTCTGCCGGCCGGGTTGAACGCTTATCAAAAATACCTCCTAAAACACATGGGTCGGACGCCGCCCGGAGGCGAGGCCCTATCGGCCGATCAGGACGAGGACGCCAGGCCCCTGGCGATGGTGTCCGACGTGACCTTGAGGAGATCGAGATAGGTCGGAACCGGACCGTCGGCCTCACTCAGCGAGTCGACGTAAAGAACGCCGCCATATTTGGCGCCCGTCTCACGCGCCACCTGTTCGGCGGGCTTGGAAGAGATCGTGCTCTCGGAGAACACGACCGTGATGCCGTTCTTGCGGACGGCGTCGATCACCTTGCGCACCTGCTGCGGCGTGCCCTGCTGATCGGCATTGATCGGCCACAGATACAGTTCCTTCAAGCCGAAATCGCGGGCGAGATAAGAAAAGGCGCCTTCGCTCGATACCAGCCACCGCTTGGCCTCGGGCACGGCGGCAAGCCGCGACTTGATGGGGTCGACAGTCGCCTTGATCTTCTCCTTGTAGGCCTCGGCATTGGCCTTGTAGGTCTCGGCATTGGTGGGATCGTACTTCACGAAGGCATCGCGGATATTGTCGACATAGATCAGCGCCGCCGCCGGCGACATCCAGGCGTGGGGGTTCGGCTTGCCCTCATAGGGTCCCTCGGCAATGCCCATCGGTTCGACGCCTGTCGAGACGACCACTTCAGGCACATCCTTCAGGTTCTGGAGGAATTTCTCGAACCAGCGCTCGAGATTGAGCCCGTTCCAGAGGATGAGCTTCGCGCCCTGGGCGCGCTGGATATCGCCCGGCGTCGGCTGGTAATTGTGAATCTCGGCGCCCGGCTTGGTGATGGACTCGACGATCGCCGCGTCACCCGCGACATTCTGCGCGATGTCGGCGATAACGGTGAAGGTCGTCACTACTTTGAACTTTTCCTGCGCCGATGCCGGCATGACCATGAGCATCGCCGCGAACGCCGCTCCCATCATCCCGGTCAGGACCGACCGTCGTACCTTATCGAGCATGGATGTCTCCGGTTGCTATTAAGATTTAGTTGCAGTTCGAGGTCGAAGTCTGCCCCATAATGTGGCAACCAGACAATCCCCGGTTCCTCCATATTCTGCAATTGCGAATGAATTGCAATAAAAAATTCCACGACAGGGATTGGGCGCTGCACGTCAATCGGCCCGCTGTCGCAAACAGCAGGCTTAAGTGGCCTCTCTTCCGCAATGATTCATGATAAAGCCGGCGGCCGCGGAAGGCTTCCAGACGCTCCGCGGCCGGTCCGATAAATGCGAGACTACTCCTTCACCGCGCCCGTCATCGAGGACACGTAGTAATCGACGAAAAAGGAATAGAGGATGACGACTGGCAGCGAGCCGAACAGCGCGCCCGCCATCAGCGATCCCCATTCGAAGACGTCGCCGCGCACCAGCTCGGTGAGGACGCCGACCGGGATGGTCTTGTTCTCCGAGGACTGGATGAATGTCAGCGCGTAGATGAATTCGTTCCAGGAGAGCGTGAAGGCGAAGATGCCGGCCGAGATCAGGCCAGGCACGGCAAGCGGCAGGATGATCTTGACAAGAATTTGCCAGCGGTTGGCGCCGTCCACCAGCGCGCTTTCCTCCAGTTCGAAGGGGATCGAGCGAAAATAGCCCATCAGCAGCCAGGTGCAGAAGGGAATGAGGAAAGTCGGATAGGTGAAGATCAGCGCCAGGCGCGAGTCGTAGATCCCAAGCTTGAAGACGATGAAGGCGAGCGGGATGAAGAGGATCGACGGCGGAATGAGATAGGCGAGGAAGATGACGAGGCCGATCTGCCGCGAGCCGGTGAAGCGCACGCGCTCGATCGCATATGCGCCGAACACCGAGGCCACCAGCGACAGTGCCGTCGACCCCACAGCCACCAGCATCGTATTCCACAGCCAGCCGGGATAGGACGTTTCGAGGAACAGGTACTTGATGTGGTCGAGCGTCGGCCCCACCACCCAGAACGGGCTGTAATTATTGTAGTCCGTCAGCTGCTCGTTCGGCTTCACGGCGGTGATCGCCATCCAGTAGAAGGGAAAGAGCAGCACAAAGACGAAGACCGCCATCGGCAGGTAGAGCATCACCACGCGCCGCGGCAGGCGGTTGAGATAGCTCATGCCCTCGGCATTGTCGGTCAGGACCTGATCGGCCGTTTTGAGATTGGTCGACATTGTTTCCCCCTTAATCCTGGCCGCCCTGCTGCCATTTGCGGCGTTGCAGGCCGAAGAAGCTGAACATGATGGCGCCGAGCAGGAAGGGTATCATGGCAACGGCGATGGCCGCCCCCTCGCCGAGCTGGCCGCCCGGAATGCCGCGCTGGAAGGAGAGTGTGGCCATCAGATGCGTGGCGTTGACCGGCCCGCCCTTTGTCAGCACGTAGATCAGCTGGAAATCCGTAAAGGTGAAGAGCACCGAGAAGGTCATGACAACGGCGATGATCGGCGTCAGCATCGGCAGCGTCACATAGCGGAAGCGCTGCCAGCTCGTGGCGCCATCGAGCGAGGCCGCCTCCTGCAGCGAGGCCGGGATGGTCTGCAGGCCGGCGAGCAGCGAGATCGCGACGAAGGGAATGCCGCGCCAGACATTGGCGACGATGACCGATATGCGTGCATTGGTGGGATCGCCGAGGAAGTTGATCGGCCCGCTGATCAGCCCCAGCTTCATCAGCGACCAGGAGACGATCGAGAACTGGGAATCGTAGATCCACCAGAAGGCCAGCGCCGAAAGCACCGTCGGCACGACCCAGGGCAAGAGCACGATCGCCCGGAAGAAGGATTTGAACGGAAGGTGCTGGTTCAGGAGCAGCGCCAGCCAGAGGCCGAGCGCGAATTTCAGCGCCGAGGCGATGACTGTGTAGAGAATGGTGTTGAAGACCGACAGCCAGAAGACCGCGTCGTCTGCGAGGAACTGATAGTTCTCCAAACCGATGAAGATGCCGTCCCGACCGATCCGGGTGTCGGTAAAGCCAAGCCAGACGCCGAGCCCCAGGGGATAGGTGAGAAAGCAGACGAGAAACACGGCGGCCGGCAGCATGAAGAGGAAGCCGAGCACATTGTTGTTCTGCATCAGCGAGGGGCCGCGCGTGTCCCCGGATTTCAAGGTCGACATTGCTTGTCTCCAGCTTGCATTCAGTCCCGATGCATGTCGCCCGGAAGTGTGCAGCGGTTCCGGGACAACGTCATGCATAAAAAGGAGCTAAAGCGCTGCGCACGGATCAAATTTGATGCGACGCGCTTTAGAGGCGCTCGCGGCATGCCGGATAGCCGGCATGCCGCATATCTCGGCTCCGGATCAGACGCGGTAGTAGCGGTTCGCCCGGCGTTCGGCTTCCTTCATCGCGTCCTCGGGCGACTTCTGGCCGGTGACGGCAGCTGCATACATGTCGACCAGCACATAGTCGGCCATGGTCGCTGCCGAGGCGTAACCGAGCGGGCCGGCATAGCCATTCGGGCGCAGCTTTTCTGAGGCGCGCGCATAGGGCGCGTGGACCGGATCGGCGGTCCAGACCGGGTTCTTGGCGAAGGCCTTGAGCGGCTGGCAGCAATAGGCGCTGGAGCCCTGGATCCAGGCATTCATCTGATCGGCTTCCATCATGAACTTTATGTAGGCCTTGGCCGCTTCCGGATATTTCGTGTGCTTGAAGAGCAGCAGCGAACTTGTCTGGAAGAGCTCGACGCTCTTGCCGACGGGCCCGATTGGGAAGTTCGTCGTACGCATGTCCTTGGCGATCTCGGCTAGCTTCGGGTCGTTCTTGGCGGTGTAGTAGACCGAAACGCCGTTGGCGATCAGCGATACCTGACCGGCGAGGAAGGCGCGGTTGTTGTTGACGTCCTGCCAGCTTTCCGTGCCCGGAATGAAGGTCGCGTAGAGCTCCTTGGCATAGTTGATCGAGGCGAGCGTCTCGGGGCTGTTGATCGTCACCGCGCCGCTTTCATCGACCATTTTGCCGCCGTGGCTCCAGAGCAGCCAATGGGCGTAGTTGTTGCCGTCGCCGACTGCCTTGCCGTGCGGGAAGCCGGCGGGAGTGCCCTTTGCCTTCATGGCCTTGCAAAGCTCGAGGAAGCCTGCCGTATCGTTCGGGAATTCGTTGAAACCGGCGGCCTTCACGTGGCTGTCGCGATAGACGACGGCATTGCCGATCGTCGTCAGCGGCATGGCGATGAACTTGTCGTCGCGTGTGGCATAGCCCTTCACGCCGTCATACCAACCCTCGTACTTGTCACCGAGATAGTTGCCAAGTTCGGTGAGATCGACCAGCTTGTCCGGATATTGATGCGCGTCGTCGAACCAGCACATGATCAGATCGGGGCCGGAGCCGACATTGGCCGCAACGGCCGCCTTCGGACGGATGTCTTCCCAGCTCTCCTTGTCGATGCGCACTTCGACACCGGTCGCTTCGGTGAATTTCTTGGTATTGGCGATCCAGGCATCCTCATCGCCCTTCACGAAAGGCGTCCAGCGGAGTAGCCGCAGGCTCGCGCCGCTTTCCGGCGTGTAGGTCGGTTCTGCCTGCGCAAAGGATGGCTTGATGCCGAGGCCGGCGACACCGGCAACGGCTGCCGATGCGGCAAGAAATTCACGTCTCTTAATCGTCATGAGATTCCTCCTCATTGAAACAGCGGGAGCAATTCTCCGGCATCCACCTCCCGCTTGGTGAAGTCCGGTCTGACATCCTGTGAATGGGATGTTTGCGCTCCGGCAGCAGGGAAGACTCCTCCTCTCCCGTGCTGGCGCCGGATCGCATCAGTCTGTCAATCTCCTGCCGCCTTCGGCATCGAAGAGATGAACATGCTTGGCGTCGATCGCCACGCGAATGGCTTCGCCCGGGCGGGCGTCGACACGTTCGCGGAAGACGCAGCTGACCTCGCTGCCGCCGAGGCGGACAGTCAGATGCGTCTCATAGCCAGTCGGTTCGATCACCACGATTTCGGCCGGCAGCCCGTTGGGATCGAGCGAGATATATTCGGGTCGCAGCCCGTAGACGAGGTCGCGGCCTTTGGCGCTTTCCGGCGGATTGGCGACGGGCAGCCGCGTGCCGTTCACTGCAACGAACTCGCTGGGGTTTTCCGGATCGAGCCTGCCGTGGATCATGTTCATCGCCGGCGAGCCGATGAAGCCGCCGACGAAGAGATTGGCGGGACGGTCGTAAAGCTCGAGCGGGCTGCCGATCTGCTCGACGATGCCGTCATGCATGACGACGATCTTGTCGGCCATCGTCATCGCCTCGATCTGGTCATGGGTGACGTAGACGGTCGTCGTTTTCAGGCGCTGGTGCAGCTCCTTGATCTCGGCGCGCATGGCGACGCGCAGCTTGGCATCGAGGTTGGAGAGCGGCTCGTCGAACAGGAAGACCTCCGGGTTGCGCACGATGGCCCGGCCCATGGCGACGCGCTGGCGCTGGCCGCCGGAAAGCTGGCGTGGATAGCGATCGAGCAGCTTGTCGAGACCGAGGATCCCGGCGGCATATTTGACCCGCTTCTCCGCTTCGGCCTTCGGCGCCTTGTTGAGCATGAGCGAAAAGCCCATGTTCTGCTCCACCGTCATGTGCGGATAAAGCGCATAATTCTGGAACACCATGGCGATGTCGCGGTCCTTCGGCGGCAGCGTGTTGACGACACGCCCGCCGATCTTGATCTCGCCGCCGGAAATATTCTCGAGCCCGGCCAGCATCCTCAGAAGAGTGGACTTACCGCAACCCGAGGGGCCGACCAGGATGACGAATTCCCCGTCGGCAATATCGATGTCCACCCCCTTGATGACAGGATGCGCACCGAATGATTTTCGGACGTCTTCGAATTGAACGTTTGCCATACTCCCTCCTCCCAGATCATGAGCACTGCATATATGTCGATCGGCCGGCCACTTCACCCCCGCCCGACGAAAGGCATTTTTGTCGCCATCACGGTCATTGTCAGCACGTTGGCACTGAGCGGCAGGCCCGCCATGTAGACGACCGCATCGGCGATGTGCGCAGGGTCGATCGTCGCCTCCGCGGCGATGCTGCCATTTGCCTGCAGCACGCCGGCGGCGATCTTCGTCGTCATGTCGCTTGCGGCATTGCCGATATCGATCTGGCCGCAGGCGATGTCGAATTCGCGCCCGTCGAGAGCGGTGGATTTCGTCAGCCCCGTAATGGCGTGCTTGGTCGCCGTGTAAGGCGCGGAATTCGGACGAGGCGTCGTGGCGGAGACGGAGCCGTTGTTGATGATGCGCCCACCGCGCGGGGTCTGGTTCTTCATCAGCCGGAAGGCCTGCTGGGTGCAGAGGAAGGCGCCCGTCAGATTGGCGGCGACGATGGCGCTCCACTGTTCGAAGGAAACCTCTTCGAGGGGCACGCCCGGCACGGTGACGCCGGCATTGTTGACCAGGAGGTCGAGCCTTCCGTATTTGTCCGAGATCGCATCGAAGAGGGCGCGCACCGAAGCGGGATCGCCGACATCGGCGCGAACCGCGAAGAATTCCGCACCCGTCTCGGCGCCGAGTTCTGCTGCTGCCTTTTCAAGCACGTCGGCCCGCCGCCCTGAAATGACCACCTTATAGCCGGCTGTGCCGAGCGCCCGCGACATAGCCCGCCCGACGCCTGTGCCGCCGCCGGTGACAAGCGCAATCTTCGCTTCTCCGCTGCCCGATAGGCTCATGCGATCCTCCCGCCGAGTTCATCCTCGATGTGCACCTTCAGGATCTCGTCGAAGCTCGTCTCCGCCTTGAAGCCGAGTAAGGAGGCTCTCGTTGCATCGAACTGGGTCGGCCAGCCGGCGACGATGCGTTCGATTACCGGATCGGGCACGCGCTTGATGAGGGCGACCGCCCTGTCACCGGCCACCCGGCGCAAGGCTTCAATCTCTTCGGCGACCAGCGCCGAGAGCCCCGGCATGGTGAGGTTGCGGCGCGCGCCGATCCTGGCCGTATCGATCGTCGCCGCATGAACGAAGAAGCCGACGGCCGCGCGCGGGCTGGCAAACCAGTGCCGGACGCTATCGCTGACCGGCAGCACCGCTTCCTTGCCGACCAGCGGCTCGCGCAGGATGTTGGAGAAGAAACCGGAGGCCGCCTTGTTGGGCGCGCCTGGACGCACGCAGATGGTCGGCAGCCGGATGCCGACGCCGTCGAAAATGCCGCGGCGGGAATAATCAGCGAGCAGCAGCTCGGCGATCGCCTTCTGGGTGCCGTAGCTCGTCAGCGGCGTGGTGAAGAATTCGTCCGGAATGACCTCGGGGAACGGTGTACCGAAGACGGCAATCGAGGAGGCGAAAACCACGCGCGGCACATAATCGCTCTTGAGGCCGAGCTGGCGGATCGCATCGAACAGGGCGCGGGTGCCGTCGAGATTGACGGCGTAACCCTTGTCGAAATCCGCCTCCGCCTCACCGGACACGATGGCGGCAAGGTGGAAGATCAGCTCCGGCCGGCTTTCGATCAGCCGGTCGGCCGCACCGGTGGCGGCAAGGTCAACCGTCAGCGCCGTGGAGACGGGTCGGAGCGCTTCCGGCACCGGCGGCTCAAAGGCGTCCACCATCGTCAGGCGGGTGACGGGCCGGCCCAAAATCAGCGGCTCGCGCGCGATCTTCTCGACCAGCTTGCGGCCGATCATGCCCGCCGCGCCTAAAATCATCACATGCATATCGGCTCTTCCTCCCGTCGACCGGTATTTTCGGTCAAGACCCGCACTCGCTCGTCATATTGTCCTTGCGGTCAATTCCTGGCCCGGTGCGCGGTGATCCGGAACCGGCAGATGGAACATGCCCAATAGAATTCAGATAGATTTGCAACCTGCGGGTCAAGTCACCTTGCCCGATCCGCAGATGATGGCAATCGAACATAGTCGGACGTCGGACGCCCCGAAGCTCTGCCCGGTCAGCCCATCGGCTCCGATCCGATGACCGCGGCCTTCCCTATTTCTCGCATGGCTTCCTCCCCGTTGCCGATTGTTGTTATCGATACCGGTATCGGTAACAACGCCCATTTTAGCCGTCTATGTCAAGTGGTGAGTGTTTTCCTTTTTTGGAAAAGAGCCTATGAATCTGATGTTGCCCGCTGGCGGGGCAGTTCGACGATGGGGTCGGTGCGATGCGTAAATCCACACTGGAAGAGGTTGCGGCTGCGGCCGGCGTCAGCAAGATGACGGCATCGCGCGCACTTCGCGGCGCCGCCGACGTCTCCAAGGAGACCCGCGCGAAAGTGCTTCAGCAGGCCGAGCGGCTGAGCTATGTCGGCAACCGGCTGGCACTCTCATTGTCGTCGCAGCGCACCAACCTCGTCGCCGTCGTCGTTCCCAGCATGTCCAACATCGTCTTTCCCGAAATGCTGGCGGGCATTTCTGCGGGGCTGCGCGGATCCGGCATGCAGGCGGTGTTCGGCATCTCCGATTACGATATGACGAAGGAACGCGAGATCATCCGCGACATGCTCTCCTGGCGGCCTGCCGCCATCATCGTGACAGGTCTCGATCAGCCGGCAGAAACGGTCAGGATGCTGCAGAATGCAGCCATCCCCGTCATACAGCTGATGGACCTCGACGGCACGCCGGTCGATTTCAACGTCGGCCTTTCGCATGGCAAGGCTGGGGAAGAGATGGCAAAGGCGCTTTTGGCAGCCGGCCGGCGGCGGTTCGGCTATATCGGCAGCGCGATCGACAGAGATCTGCGGGCCGGCAAGCGAAAAGCCGGCTTCGAGAAGGTGCTGCGCGAGAGCGGCCTTTCTTTTATCGACGAGCGGATCAACGCTGCCTATTCCTCGGTGGCGCACGGCAAGCGGTTGTCGCTATCCATGCTAGCGGCGACAAAGGATCTCGATTGCATCTATTATTCCAATGATGACATGGCAACGGGCGGCGTCTTTGCGTGCCTGGAACTCGGAATTTCCAGCCCCGCGGAAATACTGATCGCCGGGTTTAACGGCCTGGATGTCGCCAGCGCCCTCCCCGTCAGGATCGCGACGTCGATCTCGCCACGGCGTCAGATGGGCGAAGCCGCTGCCGCGCTTCTGCTCGCGGCGAGCAGCGGCGACGAAAGCCGGATATCCGAAAAAATTATCGCCTTCACTCCAAAGATTACCGGGGTCGATTGAGGCCGCCGACCGCGCCCGCCGTGCTTGTCGAAACAGAATGATGATCGAGACTCCCGTTCACCGGTCCCGGCCGAGTTGCTTTGCGAGATCTGCAAGCATTGCGGCCTGGCCCTTGAGAATTTTGATCTCAGCCTCTGCAGGGGCAAACCATGCGGCGCGGTCGACCTCGGGAAAACTTTGGATCCTACCCGATCGCGGCGGCCATTCGATCTGAAACTCTGAACTGTGCACCGTCTCGACATCAAGCGCAGCGTTCGCCTCCATCGACCAGACGACCACCAATTTTCCGCCGGGTTGGCGATATTCTCCGAGCGGGGCGAAGGCTCCTTGGATGTCGACGCCGAGCTCCTCCTGCGCCTCCCGGATTGCTGCCGACAGTTCGTTTTCGCCGGCTTCGATCAATCCTTTCGGGATCGACCAGGCGCCCTCGTCCTTCTTCGCCCAGAAGGGGCCGCCGGGATGGACGAGCAGGAACTCCAGCCTCCTCCCGAAAAGGCGGTAGATGAGAAGCCCGGCGCTACGGACCGGCATTGACGACTCCCGGCATGATCGCGGCCTCCTCGGCGACAACTTTCCGCGCGGTGGCGCGTTAGGGGTGACAGCCACACAGAAGCGCGGAGCATATCATGTCCAAAGGATTTCGTTTCGATCTGCTTGCCAAGAGCGGCTACATGGCACGCGGTGTCGTGTTCCTCCTTGTCGCCGGCCTCGCCCTCTTTTCCGGTGTCGCCGGGGGAAAGCCGGAAACGAAATCGGCACTTTCGACGCTTCTCGCACAGCCCTTCGGCCGCGTCTGGGTTGGACTCATCGGCATCGGACTTCTTGGTTTCGTCGCCTGGCGGCTGGCGCAGTCCCTGGCCGACAGCGACGGCCATGGCGGCGACACCAAGGCGATCGCCATCCGCACGGTTCTCCTCGGCAGCGCCGTCGTCTATCTCGGGCTTGCCGGATACGCGCTGGGACATGCGCTCTTCAGCGGCGGCGCAAGCCAGGGATCGGGTGAGAAGGGATTGGCCGAATGGATCATGTCGCAGCCGTTCGGCGCCTATCTTGCCGTAGCCGTCGGCCTCGGCTTCGTCATCGGCGGGGTCGTGACGGCAGCCAAGGGCATCACGAAGAAATTCAAGCGCTATCTCAGGCTTGACGACGCCAGCGGCGTGGTGACCTCGGTCTGTGTCTACGGTCTTGTCGCGCGCGGCGCCGTCTTCGTGATCACCGGAATCTTCCTCGCCTATGCCGGGTTCAGCGTCGACCCGCAACAGGCAGGCAGCATGGGGGACGCGCTTGAATGGGTGAGACGGCTTCCTTTCGGCTCGATCCTCTATATCGCCATCGCGATCGGACTGGCGGCCTTCGGGATCTATAACCTCGTCGAAGCGCGCTATCGCGTCGTGCGCAGCCCGTCCCTTGATGACGTCAAGCATTCGATCCCGACACCTGGCCGTTAGCGAAGCGACTTTCCAACCGGGCCGGCTGCGCCATCTCTGTCAAATGATCTACTTCACCGGCGATACCCATTTTGCAGATCCCCGCGTCCTTCGCATCGACCGACGTCCCTTTCCCGACTTGACCTCCCACGACGTAACGCTGATCCGGAACTGGAACGCGATCGTCGGTCCGCAGGACGACGTCTGGCATCTCGGCGACTTTATGGCTTTCCGCGGCGGGGACTGCGACCAGCTCCTTTCGATGCTGAACGGGCGAAAGCACCTCATCATCGGGAATAATGATCCGCAGACGACGACCGAAGCGACGGGATGGGCAAGCGTCCAGCACTACAAGGAGATGACACTGGGCGATCAGCTGCTGATCCTGTGCCACTACCCGTTCCGCACCTGGAACAAGATGGGCAAGCAGTCGATCAATCTGCACGGACATTCCCATGGCCGCCTGAAGCCCGTGCCCCGCCAATATGATGTCGGCGTCGATGCACAGGGCCTGAGGCCCGTGTCGCTGGACTCCTTGTTGTCAACGAAGGGAGGGGCGTGATCCCGCCCAATCGGGAAAATTTCCGTAGGGGCGGGAACAGTGGCCGCCCGGCGAGGTTGGGCAGTGTTTTCTCAACCAAAGGAACTTCCCGATGTTCATGCGCGTCGATCAATTGCAGGCGGAATTACCCGCGCCGAAGGCGGCAGACCCAAATGCGGCTGCAGCCCTCCAGGAGCTGCTTGGGGGCAAATACGGGGAGATGTCGACTCTCGGCAACTACATGTTCCAGAGTTTCAACTTCCGCTCCAAATCGAAGCTCCGGCCGTTCTACAGCCTGGTCGCCAGCATCACCGCGGAGGAGCTCGGCCATGTAGAGCTTGTCAGCAACGGCGTCGCCATGCTTGCCAACGGTCCCGACATGCCCGATGGCGACGCGGGCGATGGCGGCGACATTTCCGGCGCGCCCTTTAAGGATATGACGGATATCCGCCTTGCCGCGAGCTTCCTGTCCGGCGGCGGCGGTGCAATGCCGGTCAACAGCAACGGCGTCTCGTGGAACAACGACTTCATCACCACGACCGGCAATATCGTCTTCGACCTGCTGCACAATTTTCATCTGGAATGCGGCGCCAGGCTTCATAAGCTCAGGGTGTACGAAACGGTTACGGATCCGACAGGGCGCGAAGTCTGCGGTTATCTGCTCGTACGCGGCTCCGTGCATGCACACGCCTATGCGCTTGCGCTGAAGAAGATCACCGGGGTCGAGATCGAGAAGTTTCTTCCCTGCCCCAACATCCCGCTCGCCAACATTCCGGAGGCGCAGAAATACCTCGACGAAGGATCGCATCGCCGCCTCTACACCTGGAGCCCGAACGACTACAAGGAAATCGCCGGCATCTGGAGCAATGACGAGGTCGCACTGCCGGACGATCCGCCGGGCGAGCTTGAAGTCGTCGAGGGCATGCCGGACGGCGGTAAGATCCACCAGCTTGTCGGTGTTCCCTCTGCCTTCACGCCCGACTACGCGCCGGAAGAGATGTTTGAGATCGCCCAAAAGCTGTACAAGAAATCGCTGTAGGCAGCCGGCTGGCAGATAGGCCCTCGAAGGGAAACAAAGGCCGGCGCGGTGTCGGCCCTTTCTTTCGCTAGGGCGAAAAGGTTCGATCGCAGGCTGGAGCGGTTCAGTTTCTCGCCGAAGCGCAGAACCTCTCTACCTTTCGTATTTGCGCAATTCCGGATGGAAAATGGCTTCTTACTTTTCCTGGAATTGCTCTATGGAAAATGCATGAAAAGCACGGAGCGGCAGAAAGAGGCCAAGGAGTGGTTCTCGTCGCTGGCGCCTGTCCAGCCGATCGAGATGGTCGGCTTGTGGCGAGGCGCGGGCATCCCATCGGATCACCCGCTCGACGGCGTTCTCGAGAATCTGGGTTGGTTCGGCAAAAGATTTCACGCCGACATGCGCGCGGACGCCCTCCTCTTTCAGTGGCGGCCGGATCGGCTGGTGGCCATCGACCCCGGTATTCTTCCAATTGGCCTGGCCATCAGGGCCGCGCCGTTCGGTCGCACTCGGATCGCGCGGAACTGGTTCTCCTACCTGCAGAAGGCACTCCGGGCGCGGAGCACCACCGCGTCGCTGAGGCTCCAGAGCCTGGAGCGTGTCGCCACTGCGGCGATGGTCTACGACAGGCAGCCGATCGTCGATTATTTCCGCAGGATCAACGGAGAAGATCTGGCCGGCATGATGTGCGTGAAGGATGATGCCCGTCGTTACTTCTTCAAACTCCGCAGGGTCGGCATCACTTCGGTTTGAACGGCGCCCGTATGTGGGAACAATCTGCCGCGTTAATCTGTTTTTACCGCACCCAACATCGAGGGTGTCATGCGCGTTGTCCTGATCGCCACTTTGCTGTCGCTTTACGGTCTGCCTGCCGGTGCACTGGCGCAGGAGTCCGCTTTCCTGCGGTCTCTGGGAGGCGATTGGAACGGCACGGGAATGGTCCTGACCAAGATCGGCGGCATGAATTTCAACGTCTCCTGCACCCTCAGATCGGACGCCAGCCAGTCCGCCTTATCGATGAACGGGAAGTGCCGCGGGCTTGCGGTCTTCACCAGGACTTTCTCGGCCGACGTCAAGGCATCGGGACAACACTACAGCGGCAATTACATCGGACCATCGGGACAGTCGTCCAAGCTTGTCGGACGCAGGCAGGGCGACAGACTGAACCTTAACATTACCTGGGCCCGCGTGGTCAATGGCGACCGGAAAGCAACTCTGCTGATCGAAAAGATCGGGCAGGACCGGCTCCGGCTGCAGACGGTCGACAACGACCTGCTTTCGGGACGGTCTGTCGTCACGAGCCGCATCGATCTGCAGCGTCCCGCCGCAGCAAGAAACTAGCAATCAAGACACCGGAGCGACGGTTTCGACCGCCTGCCCCGGATTGGTCTCAATGTTTCCTCGGCTGGCGGTCGCCGCGGTCGCCTTCGCCGGGCTTCGCAGCGCTCTTTGCCTTACGCCGTTTGTCCGCGGACAACGAGCGGCCGACATCGTCCGACTCCTTGAAACGGCCTTGATCGTCGCGGCGGACGTAGCGCTTGTCGGTGCCGGTATCTACGAGTTCACGTTTGGACATGTTCGTCTCCTCTGCTGGAGCAGACAAAACGCGCCAGATTCCAAAAGGATGCATTGGATGCGCCGCTGGTTTCACGCATGTCTCGGCAAAAGCGTTTCACGCTTTGCCTGGCTAAACCGCTGCACACTTTTGCGCGACACTCTTCAGGCAGCCATGCGGACGAGCGTATCGGAAAGCTGCCTGGTATCGTAGGGCTTCGAGAAGAAGACGCCGCGCTCCGGCAGTTCATCGGCGTCGGGCTGCTTCATGCCGGAGACGATGATGATTTCCACGGGCGGCCAGCGGTCGCGAACCGCCCGGGCCAGCTTCAACCCGTCCATGCTTCCCGGCATGTCGATATCGGTCAGAAGGATCCGGATGCCCGCGACTCGCTCGAGGAGCAGGAGCGCCTCGTCGGCATCACGTGCCTCGAGCGCCTCTAAGCCGGCTTCCTCGACGATTTCGACCGCCATCATCAGCAGCAGGGGTTCGTCCTCGACCACGACTACCTTGGTTTTCATGTTTTGCTCGAATGCACCATATGCCTATCTGAAGTTTCAACTTCCCCCTTCGCAGCAGGTTCCCCCGCCGAGAATATAACTTCGAAGACAAGACCTTCAGGCCGGAAGTCGGAGTGCGACCGCGCCTGCGCCTTGGCGGGGAAGGCGCGCTCTATGAGCACCGAACCGAAGCCCCTTTTCGTCGGCGCCGACACCGGGGATCCGCCGGTTTCTGTCCAGAGAAGAAAGACGCGTCCGCCCTCGTGCTTCCATGCAATCGCGACCGTTCCATCCTCGCTTCCGAGGCTTCCATATTTCGTCGCGTTGGTAGCGAGTTCATGGATCACGAGGGAAAGCGGCAAAGCCGTATCCGCCGGCAGAACCACTTCCGGCCCGTCGAGGCGAATGCGCTCCGCCTCTGAGGCGACATGCGCCCGCAGGGCGGCGGAGACGATGTCTCGGATGGATGAGGCCGATCCCTCCCGCGACAGGATGAGATCATAGGTGCCGGCGAGCGCAGCGAGCCTTTCGGCGAAGGAATTGTATCTTTCGGGATCGGAGCGCGAGAAGGTCTGCCGGGCGATCGCCTGGACGAGGGTAAAGCCGTTCTTGACCCGGTGGGCCAACTCGCGGACGAGAAGGATGCGCTCCTCCTCCGCCTCTTCGTTCTGGTGTCGCTGCTCATCCAGTTCGTCAAGCAGTCGGTCGAAGGTCGCGCCGACGACGGCCAGTTCGTCGGATCCGGTCATGCCGGTTCGCGCTGTCGTCTGGCCGTTGCGCCACTTCTCCATCACGTCGGCGATCCGCGAGATCGGCACGAGGATGAAACGGTTGCCGATGAAGATCGCGGCGAGGAAGGAAAACAGCGCGCCGCCGATAATTGCGAGCGTGTTCGTCAGCGTCGCCCGGTTGATCGGCGCGAAGGCTTCCCGTTTCGAGAAGCCGGCGCTGACATAGAGAGGGCTGGAAGGCAGCGCTATCGGCCGATAGCCGAGGATGCGCTCGGTCCCGTCCTGGCTTGCGACCTCGATCACGTCGGGCTGTTCGGCGTGGATCAGCGGCTGATATGCCTCGGGGATGGCGGTGCCGACAAACTGCTCGGCATCCGGAACCCGCGCGACGATGGTTCCCTTGCCGTCGGCAATGGTCACCGTGTCGCCGGAGGCGATGCCGCGCTCGGTGATGCGGTTCTGCAGCCAATCCATCCGGATGCCGCTGACGATGATGGCCTTGAAGATGCCGCCCTCCATCAAGGGCATTGCGAGCGGCAGGACATGCTTGTCGGAAAGGCGGCTTTGGGTGTAGGTGCCGACGGTGAAGACCCTGGTCTTCAGTATCTGCTGGAAATAGTCGCGATCGGAGAATGTCACACCGTCGGGAAATGCCGTGCTGCCGCAGACCGGCCGCCCGTCGAGACCAATGACGAAGAGGGTGCTGACGTTCGGAATGTTGTCGGCGACCGACTTGAGGGCCTGGTTGCAGGCGCTGACGTCAAGATGCCGGACGGAGGGCATGGCGGAGACCGAAACGAGAAGCGCGTGCGAGCCTTCGACGATCCTTTCGACTTCCGACGATGCTTGTCTTGCCGCCTGTGCTGCGGATGCGCGCACTTCCTCGTTCCGCTGATGGCGGAGCGCGATCTCGTTATAGGCGAGCATCGTGACCACCGGCGCCAGCGCCGCGACCGCAACTGCTACAAGCTTGAGTCTCATCCTGCCCCCTCTCCCAAGACGGTTGGTAGCATGATCGAGACGATCTCGCACAGATCGCGAGAGGAATCTTGTTTACAAAATATCAACATATGATTTCGGACGTTTGCGCACGAGCCTTGCCGAGCTTTCGATCGCGGCTAGATAATCCGGTGATGACTGATGCCAAGAGCACTTCCTCCGAAGGTTCTGCAGCCGGGTCCTTCTCGCCGCGGCCGCTGAATGCCGCGATGGCCGAAGAGGTCGAGCGCCTTTTGTCGGGCCGCACCCGCGACATTCGCCTCTCGGGCGATCTGCGCCGGCGGTATGAAGAAAGGTCATGGCGCCAGACCGCGAAGGTCATGCGTTCCTGGATGACATGGGTCGCTTTCGTCGATGTGCTGACGCTGGCGCTAAACGCCATCCTGCTTCCCCATGATGTCGCTCTCTCTATGGTCGCTCCGGCCTGCCTTTTGCCGCCGGCGGCAATTTTCACTGCCCTGATCTGGCGTAAGCCGCGCCCGGCCTGGCTTCAGCGCGCATCGCTTCTCGGCGGAATGGGCCTCATTCTTCTATCGGTGGCGCTCGTCGGCGTCTTTGCCGGCGGCGAATTCTACGAGCGGCATTTGACCATCATGCTGTTCGTAGCAACGAGTGCGATCACCATCTTCAGCGTGCCGCTGGCGTGGACGATCGCGATCGCCTGTTACGCCCTCTGCCTCTATTTTGTTTTTCAGTGGTACAACCCGCTTGCGGAAGCGGGCAGCGTCGTTGCCGGCACTCTGTTCTTTTCCTGCGGCATCATCGCGACGGTGGTTGCCAGGCGCACGATGAACATCCTGGCGCAGAAGACATTTCTCCTGGACTGCAGGGACCAGCGTCGTGTCGCGGAACTGGCCGATGCGAACGCCCGATTGGAGCGGCTCGCCAGAACCGATCCGCTGACGGGCATTGCCAACCGGCGCTGGATGATGGAGACGCTCGAGCGTCTTTGGCGTGGCGGCGGCCAAACCGGCGTCGCGGCCATGCTCATGTGCGACATCGATCACTTCAAGGCGCTGAACGACAAGCTCGGCCATGGTGAGGGCGACCGCTGCCTCGTCAAGGTCGCCGGCATCATCCAAAGCTGCGTGCGCGCCGACCGCGACCTCGTCTCCCGGCACGGCGGTGAGGAATTCTTGATCGTGCTTCCCGATGTCGAGGAAGAAGAAGCCATGGCGATTGCCAGGCGCATCCGGGAGAGCGTGGAAGCCGCCGCCCTTCCCAATCCCGGCTCCGGCGTCGGCCCGTCGGTGACGCTGAGCGTCGGCGTCGCTTTGAAATCGGCGCTCGACGCCGATATTTCGCTCGCGAATCTTCAGCACGAGGCCGATATGGCGCTTTATCGCGCCAAGGAAGGGGGGCGCAATCAGGTCTGCGTCTTCCGCCGGTCGCAACAAGCCGCACCGTCCGAGCAGATCGCCGCCCGGCGGTAGAAGATGCCGCGTATCGGCCATGCGGCTCACCAGCTTCCGATCTGAAAGCAGCGGCGTCGAGCTCGTGGGCGAAGTCGTCCGGCACAGGGACGTATATCTTCCTATTGCATTCGTGAGCTGAAGGGTTGCACATCGGACTTTCCCAGGAACTCAGCTGAGCGCAGCGACGCTTTCGGCAGCGTATGTCTCGACCCTGTCGCGCCCCGCCCTCTTCGCCCGGTAAAGCGCCTGGTCCGCACGATCGCGCAGCTTCGTCGCGTCGCATTCATCGCTCCACAGGGCAACGCCCGCGCTTACGGTCGGCGTCACGGTCCCGGCGCCAACGTCAAACGCCAGGGTCTTGATCTTTCGCCGGATCTGGTCGGCCGTCGCGACCAGAGTTTCCTCGGTCTGATCGCGCAGGAACAACGCGAACTCTTCCCCGCCGAGGCGGGCGAGCAGCAGCTCGCGTCCGGCGGCGGCGGCGATGGTCTGCGCGACGCCGACAAGGACGGCGTCACCGATCTCGTGACCATGCCGGTCATTGACCGACTTGAAGTGGTCGATGTCCATCATGATGAAGCCGTCTCCCTGCCTGAGCTGCCGCGGGAGGCAGGCAAGGAAGTTCTGGCGGTTAGGAATGCCGGTCAGGGCATCGGTATTTGCAAGACGACTAAGCTTGGCCTCCGCCCTTTCTTGCACGAGAACAACGACGAACAGCGCAACCGAGAAGTGGCAGATGATGAGCATGAAGAAGGCGTTCCGCGGGGCGATCGGACCATATTCCGGGAAAGCCACCCCGAGGACGACCAATGCCGAGAACATCATCGCGGCCATAAGCGACGCGGCCAGACCGATTCTTCCCGGCAGGCGATCACCGAAAAAATCCACTGAAATGGCGCCGGCGGAGATGAAGAGGAAGATTGAAGCGTTTGCGTTGAATATCGCGGCCCGCGATTGATTGTCGAGATACAAATGGGTCATACCGACAACAATCGACAGAGCCAGCGCGGCCGTCACCAGTAGCCAATCCGAAAGCTCACGCCGGCGCCCGCTTAACCGGATGGTCCCCACAGCCATCAACGCGTAGCCGGTCACGCCGACGGAAAAGCTCCCGAAGGTCCAGATTTCATAGGGAAGGGAGCCCTGTTCGCCCATTCCCGCGAGCGTGGAGGCGAAGGCGAGGAAACAATCGCCGACCGCGAGAAGTTCGAGGCCGGGCTCCCGGGACCGCCATCTCATATAGAAAAAGCATAATGCGCCAACGATGAACGATGATTTGTGGAGAAGAAGAACCGTAGCAAGATCCATCGCCGAACTCTGAGCCAACCAAGACGGCGACGGAGATAATCAACAACAGCTACGTTTATGTGAATCTAATTGCTTGATGCTTGATGAAGAGCGCGTCCTTCGCCTGCCGACGGTTTTGGCAAGGGCATGATTTCAATTCGCGCGGGCGCCAACCGGTCGACGGTGCGGCAACACGCGCCCCTGCTCTAAAACGTAAGCTGCACCTTACAGGCCGCCGTGCGGTCCCCGGCGAGGATGAAGGCTGCGTTCGCCTCTTCCAGCGGCAGGCTGTGGCTGATGATCGGCTTCACGTCGATGCTGCGGCTTGCGATCAGCGCGACGGCGGTGGCGAATTCCTCGTGGAAGCGCTGGGTGCCGTGGATCTGCAGCTCCTTGCCGACGATGGCGTTGAGCGGCACCGGGATCTCTCCCGTGACGCCGATCTGAACGATCGTGCCGCGCGGCCTGATCGCCGCAATTGCGCTGTGGATCGCCGGTGCTGCGGCCGAGCATTCGAACACGAGATCGAAATAGCCTTTTCCCGCCTCGAATTCGGCAAGCGTCGCAGGCCCTCCGGAAACATTGATCGTGCGGCTGGCGCCCATCGCTTCTGCTCTCTCCAGCGCGGCATCGGCAAGATCGGTCACGACGATCTCGGCTGCGCCGTGATGATGGGCGGCGGCAACCATCAGGCAGCCGATCGGGCCAGCGCCGGTGATGAGGATGCGTTTGCCCGCTATCTCTCCGGCGCGCGATGCGGCATGCAGGCAGACTGATAGCGGCTCGCTGCAGGCCGCTTCCGCAGGCGTCGTCGCGGCTCCCGATTCGAAACATTGCCTGGCCGGCACCACCAGCCACTGCCGGAACATGCCCTGCTCATGCGGCAGGCGCATGGCGCTGCCCATGAAGCGCATGTCGAGGCAGTGGATCGGCAGCCCCTTGCCGCAATATTCGCAGTGGCCGCAGGGCTGGCTCGGATTGACCGCCACCAGCGTGCCGGCTTCGAGGTCGACCCCCTCCCCCGTCTGGCTGACGATCCCCGAGGCCTCGTGACCGGGGATGATCGGCTCGCACACTCTGACCGGCCCGAAGCCGCCGTCCTGATAATAATGCAGGTCGGAGCCGCAGATGCCCGCGGCCGCCATTTTCAGAAGCACCTCGCCCGGACCGGGAGCGGGAACGCTGTCGGTTTCGATCCTGAGATCGCCCTTCCGGTAAAGCCGTGCCAGACGCGTCTGCATCCTGCCCTCCTATCTCAAGAGCCCGACCTGTTCCGGCAGCCAGAGCGATATGGCCGGCACGAAGGTGATCAGGATCAGCGCCAGGAAGAGCGGCACCAGCCAGGGCAGAATCGCCATGGTGGTGCGTTCGACCGAAAGTTTCGCCACTCGCGACAGGACGAAGAGCACCATGCCGAGCGGCGGATGCAGCAGGCCGATCATCAGGTTCAGCGTCATGATCAGGCCGAACTGAACCGGATCGATGCCGAACCTTGCGACGATAGGCAGAAGAATCGGCACGAGGATGGTGATCGCCGCGATCGTATCCAGGAAGCAGCCGACGAAGAGCATCAAGAGGTTCACCAGGATGAGGAACACCCATTTATTGTCGGTGATCGACAGGATCGCATCCGAAAGCAGCTGTGCCGCCTGGCTGACCGTCAGAAGCCAGGCGAAGACCGATGCCGCCGTGACGATGAAGAGAACGGATGCCGTCGTCTCGATCGTATCGAAGCTTGCCTTGGCGAGCGTCGAAAGCGTCATCGTGCGGTAGCGCACGAGGCCGAGGAACAGCGACCAGAGCACGGCCGCGACCGCGGCCTCCGTCGGCGTGAACCAGCCCATCGTCATGCCGCCGATCAGAATGACCGGGGTCATCAGCGCCATGACGGCGGAGAAGCTGAAATACCAGTCGAGCGCCAGAAGTATGGCAAGGGCAATGCCGGCGGCGGCATTCATCGAGAGGCCGGCGCGCATCATCAGATAGATCGCCACCGGCACCATGAAGACGACGACGATTTCGAGTCCCGCCGACAGAAGCTGGCGGACATCGAAGGGTGCATCCGAGCCCCAGCGCTTGCGGTAGGCGAAGGCGGCGACGGTGACCATCATCAGCAGTGTCATGACGACGCCGGGCAGGATGCCGGCCATGAACAGAGCGCCGATCGAGACGTTCGCCATCATGCCGTAGATCACGAATGGCAGGGACGGCGGGAAGATTGGCCCGAGCGTTGCGGAGGCGGCGGTGACGCCGACTGCTGCCTCGACCGGATAGCCGTGATCCTTCATCGCCTTGATCTCGATCGTGCCGATGCCGGCCGCATCGGCAAGGGCTGTGCCCGACATGCCGGAGAAGATGACGGAGCCGATGATATTGACCTGCGCCAGTCCGCCCTTCATCCAGCCGACCAGCGCGACCGCGAAGGAATAGATGCGGCCAGTGACGCCGGCGGAATTCATCAGGTTGCCAGCCAAGATGAAGAAGGGCACAGCGAGCAGCGGGAAGCTTTCGACGCCGGCGATCATGCGCTGGGCGACGATGATATCGGGCGCCACCCCGTAAAGGACGATATAGAGGACGGATGCGACGGCCATCGAGATGGCGACGGGCACGCCGACCAGCATCAGCAGCAGAAACGAGCCAAGAAGCAGTAGCATCGGATCACCCCTCCACACTCTGGAATTCTTCGGGCCGCTCCAGGACGGAATAGCCGCGACGCATATTGGCGATGAAGACAATGATCGCGCGGACCAGCATCAGCACGAAGGCGACGAGAACGGAGTAGAAAACGATGTTGCGCGGCAGCTCGATGGTGACCATCTGCTCGTCGGCGACGATCTCGACGTAACGCCACATCAGATAGCAGCCATAAGCGAAGAAGCCGATGCGGACGATATCGACGAAGGTCGCGAGCACGCGCGCCAGGCCCGCCGGCATATAGTGATAGAAGACATCAACCTGAATATGCCGCGACATGCGCACGCACATGGCGGAACCGAGAAAGACGACGCCGATCAGGCAGTTGATGGCGATTTCCTCGGTCCATGCATAGCTGTCGTTCAGCACATAGCGCGTGAAGAACTGCAGGAAGACGCAGCCCGCCATCAGCCAGAAGACGATCAGCGTGATCCAGTCCTCGATGGCATAATCCGCGACATTTGCCGTCGGCGCGTGCCCCTCGAATTCGTGGCCGATTTCCTCGGCCGTGATTGGCGTATGAATTTCTTGCGACATGATCGGCCTTGTCTGGGTTGGGAAGAAGGGCGCGGGGCTTGGGCGACGCGACCTGAGAGCTGCTGGGATCGTTCCTTCCCCGACTTCATCCTCGGCCTTGTGCCGAGGATTTGCTGTGTATCGACGTGGGCAGATGCTCGGGACAAGCCCGAGCATGACGAAGGAAGGGTTGGCGGGCTTGGGACGAGCGCGACGTGGGGACGTCGCGCAGCGAGTTTTACTGAATCGCCCGGATCGCTTCCCAATCGGCCTTTTCATAGCCGAAGTCCTCGAACTTCACCTTTTCCATCACGGTCTTTTCGAAATCGGTTTTGTCGACTTCGGCGACGTTCAGGCCCTTTTCCTTGAAGGTCGCGACGAGGGTGTTTTCCTTGCCGGCGATCGTCTTGGTGGTGCGCTCGGCGGCGGCCTGCATAACCTCACCGAAGATCTTCTTGTCCTCGTCGGAAAGGCTCGCCCACCGCGTCTTGGAGATGACAGTGTTCAGGTGGTCGACGATATGGCCGGTGAGGATGATGTTCTTCTGAACTTCGTAGAACTTCTTCGCCTCGATCGTCGTCAGCGGGTTTTCCTGCGCCTCGACCGTGCCGTTCTGCAAAGCGAGATAGACCTCGGCGAAGGCGATCGGCGTTGTGTTGGCGCCGCAGGCGCGCGGCATGGCGAGATAGGCCGGAACGTCGGGCACGCGGATCTTCAGGCCCTGCATGTCGGCGCATTTTGCGATCGGCTTGTTCGAGGTCGTGTGGCGCGTGCCGTAATAGCTGACGGCGGCGATATGGTTGCCGGTCTTATCCTCATAGCCCTTGGCGAGACGCTTGAAGACGTCGCTCTTCGTATAGGCGATCAGGTGATCGGGGCTGCGGAAGATATAGGGGAAGTAGGTGACGCCGATCGGCTTGTAGTCGCGCGCTGCAAAGCTCGAGCCTGAGATGATGATGTCGACCGTGCCGAGCTTCAGGCCCTGGTTGATGTCGGCTTCTTTGCCGAGCTGCGAGGCCGGATAGACCTCGATCTTGTAGCGGCCGTCGGTGCGCTTGGCGATTTCTTCGGCAGCCCAGACGGAATCCGTGTGGAAGGGCTCCGAGGTTTCATAGACATGCGCCCACTTCAATACCGTCTGGGCGTGCGCGACCGCCGTCGTCGCCATGATCGCGGCTGCGGTGCAAATTATCGTTGCCAGTCTGCTTTTCATTTCTCGCTCCTCCCGAGCTCGGGTTTAAGTCTTGTTGGCTCCTTTCGCGCCCGCCTTGTCGCGGGCGCGCTCCTCCTCTCCCGAAAACTCCTCCCCGAAGCTCTCGGAAAACCTCTTCTGTGACATGGTGAGATGGCTGCGCATCGCAGCCTTCGCGCCTGCGGCGTCGCCGGCGGCGATCGCATCGCGGATGGCCCGGTGCTCGTCGACAGCGCTGCGCCATGTCGTCGGTCCCTCGAAATGGCTGGCAAGCTTGGCGAAATAAGGGGTCATGCGCATGTCGAACATCTCGCCCGTTACGCGGGTCAGCGTCGCATTGCCGACGATGGCGGCAATGCCGGTGTGAAAGGCGCGGTCGGCGGCGAGCACCGTCGCCGCATCGTTGACGCCGCCGCTCATCCGCATCAGCGCCTCGTCGAGCACGGCGATATCTTCAGGCTTCGCCCGGGTCGCCGCTTCCTCGGCGATGGCGCATTCGATAATGGCGCGCGCCTGCAGCAGCTCGAAAGGTCCCTCCACCGGCTCGCTCTCGCTTGCCGTCATGCTGACGGCATGCCGGCGCACCACGTAGATGCCGGAGCCCATGCGGATGTTGACGAGGCCTTCGACCTCGAGAACGATCAGCGCTTCGCGCACGGTCGGGCGCGAGACCGACAATTGCTCCGCCAGCTCGCGCTCGGCCGGCAGCTTTTGGCCGACGACAAGCTCTCCGCTCGTGATCATCGAACGGATCTGATCCGCCACCTGCCTGTAGAGGCGGCGCGATTCAACAGGCGAAAACATTCTGGCCTCCCCGGCGGCTTCTCCTCAAGCACGCATCTGGTCAACTGGCCTGACCAATTCATCAAGGGATAGCATCGCATGTATTGTGCGTCAATCGGCCACACAGCTCAAACAGGACTATTGACGCCATAGGTGGAGCCGAGCGCCCGGAAGGATTCGACAGTAGCCGGATCAAGCTCGATGCCTTCCTTTTCCCGGTGCACGGCGACTTTCCATTCCCGGTCGCCCGGCGCCATCACATTGAAGCCCTCCCGCGCCGGCGAGCTGCGCAAGGTGTCGAGGTAACGCGTCATCGCCGCATCGAAGGTATCGATATCGACGAATGCACCGGGTTTGAGCGCGATCACGAACGCGCCGAGACCGCGCGGCGTCGAGAAATCGGGGCCGGGCATCGGAGCTATGTCGAAACTGAGTTTCATGCCCGTCAGCACGGCACTCAAGATCTCGCAGATGCCGGCGAGCCCCGCGCCCTTGAAACCGAACTCGCCGCCGAGCGGCGCCAGCATGTCCGCCACCTCCGGGTCCCTTGTGTCGTAGCCCCGCTCGTCGGAAGCGACGCCGGCCGGCAGCTCCCGGCCGAGGCTTCGATAGAGCTGCACGCGGTTATAGGGCACTGCGCTCGTTGCCATGTCGAACAGCCAGGGATTTTGCCCTCTGACCGGCACGGCGCAGGCGATCGGGTTGGTGCCGTGGAAGCGCATCGCTCCATCATGCAGGCGCACGAAACTGTCGGAATTGCAGAAGGCAAAGCCGATGAAGCCGTGTTCCGCGGCGTCGATCGCATAGGCGCCGGCCGGCCCGAAATGAGAAGAATTCCGGATGGCGACTGAACCGATCCCGAATTCGCCCGCCAGTCGCGTCGCATGGGTCATGGCGGTGTAGGTCGCGAGCGCGCCGTGCGCATTATCGGCGTCCAGCGAGGCGACGGCGCCGAAGGCGGTGGCGAGCGCCAGCTTGGGACTTGGATTAAGTCGGCCCTCGACCAGCCCCTTCACATAATGGGCGAGCAGTCGCACGCCATGGCTGTCGATGCCGTGGCGGCTGCCGTGGATCATCCCCCTCGTGGCGGCCTCCGCGGTCGCATGGTCGGCGCCGGCTGCTGTCAGGATCTGCCTGCAGAAAGCGTCGATTGCCGCAAGTGGCGTCAGGAGGCTGGACGATGAGGGGCTGTCTGTCGGCATGTTCTTGATCCACTCCAATCACGTTTTCACAGGGTGTAGCCATGCACCGGTCGCCCGTAAACGGCGAAAAGAACGGGAACCTTCGCCATTTTTCCGGGTTGGGTGAGCTGATATTGGGAGCATGATGATGAATTATCTCTGGCTTTTTGCAGTGGCGGGAGGAGCGGCCGTTCTCGGAATTGCCCTTGCTTTCGGAATGATCAAGCAGGATGGCCGGCGCTCGGTAGCCGCCATCGCTTGCGCCTTTATCGTTGCCATCGGCGCCTTGGGTCTTGGAGTCTATGTCTCCAAAGAACCCACCGCTCCGCTGCGCTCCTCCGACCGCGAGGGATCGCAGAACAGGCTTCCGGGTGCTGCGACGACCGAAAAGGATCTGCCGGGACAGTGACCGATGGAAGATCGCTAGTGTCCAACGTCCCTAATTGTACATGACCAGAGGACGACGGCGTGTCTGCGGCCAGTCACGGCCCGAAATGCCTGGAACATTGTAGGCGTCGGCCGCGAAGGCTTCCAGAGAGGCGCGGTTGCGGATGATTACCACGCCTCGGGTGGAATAGATGAGATGCTGGCCCTCGAGAACATGCAGGGCGTCCGTCACGCTGGAGCGCCGCACGCCGAGCATCGTCGCCATATATTCGTGGGTGATTTCGATCTCTTCCCCTTCGAGGCGGTCGTGGCACATCAGGATCCATTTCGCCAGGCGAACGTCGATCTTGTGAACGGCGTTGGAAAGCGCGGTGTTGGCGACCTGCACGAAAAAGGTATGGAGAAAGCGCGAAAGCAGCCGCCGGACCGCGGGGCGGTCGGCCAGGAAGCACTCCAGGGCGCCGGCTTCCACACGGCGTCCATGGCCGCCGACCTGCATCATCACATCAAAGGAGAACTGTTCCCTATGCATCGTCAGGGCCGGTGGAGACATTCCGTCCCTGCCGAGTACGCCGATCTCGGCCTTCCTGCCCTCGGGACTCGTCGCCACCATGGAAGCTATGCCGTTTTCCAGGAAATAATAGTGGCTGACCGGCGTGCCCAAATGGACGAGCTCGAAATCGCGCGGAAGAAGAAGCGGCTCCAGAATGCGCTCGAGATCCAAAAGCTCCGGATCCGCCAATTGCGACAGGATGAGATTTTCGCTTTCGAACGCGCGCATCACTCAGCCCTTTGTTGGCGAGAGGACACCACCTTCCAGCCGTCAACGCCAGAAGGTCCACGCTCCGCGGGACCAAAGGCCATTAGCTTTGCGATGACCACTAGCGAGGCGCACTAGCCTAAACTCCTATGGTCGGCGGAAGGTTCCGTCGGCGAGTTTTGTACGTAACCGCACTCGGGAGAGACATTGCTGTAGCAAGTGCTAATGTAGGTGACGGCAATTCCAGGGCGCGCTGGCATGGATCAATATCCGCTTCCGAGCGACGAGACTGAAATCTATCGGCACATCGTCGAGAGCGCTGGGGACTATGCGATTTTTGCGATGGATCGCGACGGCACTGTTTTGACGTGGAGCGCCGGTGCGAAGAATATTTTCGGCTATTCGGATACCGAAATCATCGGGCAAAGCGGTGCCACAATCTTTACCTTCGAGGATCAGCTGGCAGGGGCGATGCTCAAGGAGATCAGGCTTGCCTTGACCACCGGACGGGCCGACGACAATCGCTGGCATGTGAGAAAGGACGGCAGTACGTTCTGGGCTTCGGGACTGATGATGCCGCTCCGCAACAATGCCGGCGAGACCTACGGTCTCCTGAAAATCGTCCGCGACCGAACGCAGATGCTTCATCAGGACCAAGCTCGGCGCGCCAGCGAAGAGCGCCTCCAGCTTATTCTCAAAAGCGCAATCGATTATGCGATCTTCTCTTTTGGCCGTGATGGGCGGATCATCAGCTGGAATACCGGCGCCTGCCGCATTTTCGGTTATGAGGAGAGCGAGATCCTCGGTCGCAACGCCCGCATCTTGTTCGTTCCCGAGGACCGCGAAGAGGAGGCTCTGGAGCGCGAGATGCAGGCGGCGGCCGAGCACGGCCGCGCCGAGAACGAGCGGTTCCACTTGCGTAAGGACGGCTCGACATTCTGGGGCAGCGGTTTGACCATGCCGCTACGCGCCCAGCGGGCCGGTTATCTCAAGGTGCTTCGGGACGATACCGAGCGTCATTTCGCCGACGAGCATCAGCAGATCATGCTGCGGGAGATGAGCCATCGCGTCAAGAACAGCCTGGCTCTGGTTGCGGCCATGCTCGCCATGCAGGCTCGTTCGACAACGCAGGAGGAGGTCGGACAGGCGCTTCGGGATGCTGAAGCGCGAGTGGGAACCATTGCGCAGGTGCACGATCAACTGTGGCGGCAGCCTGATATCGAAACGGTGGATCTCGCCGATTTCCTGTCGAGCCTTTGCCAACGCCTACAGCAATCGACCTCCGGCCACACGGTATCGGTCGAGGCCGATCCATGCATGATCGATGCGGACCGTGCGATCCAGATCGCTCTTCTCGTCAACGAGCTGGTAACCAATGCCTTCAAACACGCCTATGCTGACGTGGCGGGCGCCGTCACCGTCAGCGCCCGGAGCATTGCCGACGAAATCCGCCTGGAGATCGCCGACGACGGACAAGGCCTGCCGCCGGAAGTGCTGTCCGGCGAGAACGGCGGAAAGAGCCTCGGAATGAAGATCGTGCGTGCGTTGGTGCAGCAACTGAGGGCTGAGCTTCAAATCGAAAACCGGGACCCCGGCACGGGGTTCGTGATCCGGCTGCCGAGGGAGGTTTGAGAGCGTTCCGTCCCGGCCACGGTAATTGTCCGGGGGGGGGGCGCGTGCGGGTTCTATAGCTCGGCTTTTGTCAGAACCGTACAATACCTTTCTGGAGATGGTCATCATTGCACGCATGACCCATATACCTGTCATTACCGCCAACGAGGCGTCGGTATGAGCACGGGCTGTCTCCCGCCAGGAGATGAGCATGCGCGTACCGGACCAACGCAATGTTCGGAATTTGCTGTTGAAGGCCCTGCCGGCCGAGGCATTCCAAAAGCTCACCGGCGATGGCAGTCTGATTGAACTTCCGGCCAGACATGTTCTGGTCGAAGCCGATCAGCCGAACGAGTATGTCTGTTTTATCGAAGACGGTCTTGCCTCGATGGTGGCGGCCAATGGCGATGACGAAGCCGTCGAGGTGGGGCACATCGGACTTGATGGCATGTCCGGGCTTCATGTCCTGCTGAGAACGGATACGACACCCAACCGCACCTTCGTTCAGGTCGCCGGCTCCGGCGTGCGGGTTTCGGTGAAAAGCTTCAGCCAGGTGCTGGCGGAATTTCCGGCCGCCGACGAACTGTTCCTCAAATACATGCATTGCTGCGACATTCAGCTGGCCCAGTCGGCGCTTGCCAACGGGCGCTACAACATGCACGAGCGGCTCGCCCGCTGGCTGCTGATGTGCCACGACCGGCTGAGTGGCAACGACCTGCCGCTGACGCATGAGCTCCTGGCCATCATGCTCGGCGTGCGCCGCGCAGGCGTCACCAACGAACTGCACGTCATCGAAGGCCTGCGAGCGATCCGGTCGACCCGCGCCAATGTCCGGATCCTCGACAGAGACCGCCTGGAAGAAATCGCAGCCGGCTGCTACGGCGTTCCGGAGCGCGAATATCAACGTTTGATCGGTCTGCCGATCCGGCGCCCCACTAATCGGCACTCCTGATCGTATCGGCGAAAGGCACGATCAGAAGCAGGCTCCCCTGTTCGTCGCAGATGTAGATCTTTCTCGCTGAAATGTCTTTTCCCGAAAGAATTGCCTGACTCATGAGGGCTCTTGCATCCTGAACGGCTTCGCGCCTGGCGTCTTCAATGGTTGCCAGTTCCGAACCATCGGGATCAACGACCGTGCCGGTGTCTGAAACGACGTTGAAATAAAATCTTGGCATCAGCCGCCCCATCGTTGCAGAATCAATGCCATAGCCTGTCTTAAGGTTCCGTGGAAAAGAACCAGGGCGCCCTTTAAATCCTCGTTTCAAATCCCTGCTGTCGAAATCAGTGGGACGTTTCGGCGCCGCCAGTGGCAAGGCGCGTCATCGTCGCGCGAAGATCGAGGAGCTCCATAAGAATGATCTCCCATTCCTCGTCATCCGCTTTGGCAATCGATATGACCGAAGCGTCGATCATGCGAAGCAGATGATCGAGAGCCGGAGCTCGACCGAAATTGTCCGGCACTCCATCGCGCAGGTTTCTAA
Source organism: Rhizobium lentis (assembly GCF_017352135.1). Lineage (NCBI taxonomy): Bacteria > Pseudomonadati > Pseudomonadota > Alphaproteobacteria > Hyphomicrobiales > Rhizobiaceae > Rhizobium > Rhizobium lentis. The sequence continues at coordinate 637,575 of NZ_CP071455.1, read as the reverse complement.
GATCGGCAACGATCTGTCGCAGAGCGATCTGCCGATCCACAAAACCGAGTTCGGAATGACCCGCCACGACAGGAGCACTTTGCAGGGTTCTATCCATCGTGCCCCTCCGCCCGCCTGGCGTTCTGACGCACCTGTGCGCAGGACGCCGCATCCGGGGCGATCAGCAGTTCCTCCGGATCCAGATGCACATGTCGCATCAGGCCTGCGAGCTTGTGCTTGTCTCGAATTCCGCATTCGAACCAGGATACGAGTTCTCTGGCAATATGTTCGGCTGCCGGGCTGGTGATCTCGTATGATTTTTCCTGGCACCAGTCCTCAAGGACCGTGGTCAGCATCGCCACGTCATCGGGCTGTAACGGCGGCTTCGTGATTCCCGCGTGCTGCATCATCCGCGTTCCTCCCCTTGTATGCGACGATCCTAAACTTAGGGTCATCGATTTCAACAGCTGGTGCGGAAGCGTACGGACCGGACGATCGTGGTCAGATCCGGATCGCCGGGGGAACAAGGCGGCCCGGCAAGGGTTCGGCGGTCAGGGCAAAATGAACGTCGCATGACAGGCTCGAATATGGTAGGCACGATACAGGCGCGGACCCGCCTATGTTTCTAACCGCCATTGAACAGCATGATCGCCCTAAATCCTGGATTACAGTAGGCGTCCGCCATGAAGTCGCTCAGTCCGGTCGCCGGTAAGACGATCCTTATCATTGGTGATGCCGGCTTCCTTTCGGACGGTGCCAGAAAGGCGTTGATCGCGCGCCAGGCGGTGCTCGCCGGCCCCGTCGTCACCTCCAGCGCCATGGAGTGCTTGAGAGAGGGCCTCCCGTTCGATGCGGTGATCATCGATGTGACGATTTCCGACGAAGCCATGCTCTGGATAAATGATTGGTTGGAGGCGCGCCGGATTCCTTTCATCTTTGCTCATGACGAGCGGCCCGAGACACCGCCGGGCGGATTTGTCGTCAGCGGGCGCCCTTCCGACGTGGACGCCATAGTTGCCGCTCTGTTCGGAGGGGACCCGTCCTACTATCACTAACTGCCCTGTGTCCCCCTACGGGCGCGATGCGATGGATGTTCGCTTCTGTACAATGGAGGACGAGGAGTTGTTTCGTCTGCAATTGAGTCCCATTATCCAAAAACGAACGATGAAGCTTCGAGACCACGATTATGCTCGATTCTCAATCCATCCATCTGAAAGCGCTTGATTCAGCCGATCTTCAGCGTCTGCAGGTCGTATTGGATGTGATCTGCCGCGAGGCTGGCAAAGCCGTGCGCTCGCCGGAAATGCAGGAGCTCGCCGCGCTGCTCATTCGCCTCTATCGCCACGGTTTGACAAATGAGGACAAGCTGCTGTCGGTCGGCCGTCTGGCGGCAGCGCGAAAAGGGCACTCCCCAGCTGCTGCCGCCACGGCCGGGCGGAGATCGAAACGGCCGGTCCGTCAACTCAGTCTGACGAGGAGCAGCTCATGAATGACGATGAAAACGCGCGAGCCGACGTCGAAGGAGCGCAAAAGGAGCCGTTGATGCCAGGAAAAAACCGCCGGCCGGTCCTCACGCCAAGGATCATCTCATAGACGAAAGACGCCCGGCGCCGGCGCGCTGCCCGGGAAGGTCGAGCAGAGCATCACGCCGGGATCAGGCTGACCCAGGGCCGGCGTGGCGGAAAACGCCGTCGGCTGCGGAACCTGCCCCTTCCGGCGCAGTTCGAGGAGAATGGACCCCGAACACGAAGCTTCCACCGACTATCAGGTAACGACCAACCCTGCCCTCACGGGATTTTTGGGACGTTGCCCGCGGTGCCAGCGCGGTCATCTGTTTTCCGGATATCTCACGCTCGCCCGAGGCTGCGAAGTCTGCGGACTGGATTATTCCTTCGCGGATCCGGCGGATGGACCGGCCTTCTTCGCGATGTCGATCGTCGCCGTCCCGGCACTCGCATTCGCCCTCTGGTTCCAGTTCACGTTCGAGCCGGCAATCTGGATGCATCTCATCGTCAGCCTGCCGCTCAGCGTCATCGCCTGCATCCTCATCCTGAGGCCGCTGAAAGGCTGGCTCGTCTGCTCGCAATTCTTTCACAAGGCTGAGGAAGGCAGTATCGACAGAGCCTGGCATACCTCCGAGAAGGTGCGGAGAGAGCGATCCTGAGGCGCTCGCGCGGCGGCGGCATGCTTTTCAGCGGGCGAGATCCTTCCCGATCAGCCGCCGGTATTCTTCTTCGGCAGCGCCGTAAGATCCATGCGCCTCTTCGATCAATCCCCGGCGGTTGAGGATGACGATCTGGCGCCGCGTGGAGCGGATCAGCCCTTTGCCTTCCAGCAGATGCAGCGCAACCGTCACGCCGGCGCGGCGGACGCCGAGCATCACCGCCAGAAACTCGTGGGTCAGCCAGATGGTCGCGCCATCGGTCCGGTCATGGACCATCAGCAGCCATCGGGCCAGCCGCTCCTCGAGTTTGGCGTGGCCGTTTGCCAGCACCGTCGACGTTGTCTGCGCGAGCAGCGCCTGGACATAGGCAAGAAGCAGGCTGCGTAAGGGGCGGCTTTCCTCCATCGCCGCAGAAAGGACCGAGGCCGGCAATTTGAAGCCATGGCCGGCAACTTGCATGAACGTCCGGTTCGCGGACTGATTACCGCCCAGGATGACGGCCGCGCCCGTCATGCCCTCGCGGCCGACGATGCCCACTTCGATATCGCGTCCGCCTGGAAATCTCGCCACGATCGAGGCGAGCCCTGATTCGAGAATGTAGACGTCGCTGACCGGGCTATTCTCCATTTCGAGGATGGTGGGCACCTCGAGATCGACGGGCTGCAGATGCGGCAGCAGGAGTGCCTGCTCCTGCGGGCCCATGGCGCGCAAAAGTTCATTCCGGAAATTCAATTGTTGGTCATCCATGTCCATCCGCGCATCGGTGTTAATGCGACCCCTGCTGCGGGCGAACCTAACCATCTAGAATCGTTGAGCAATACACTGTGCACTAGCGTACAGACCGTCAGTATCCGTTTGATCAGTCCTGGCCCGCGCCTGCGGTTCGGTGGGACACCCGCGAGATCCACCCCTGAGGCCGGGGAACCAAGCAAGGGCTTGCGAGTTGCGTGTATGAGAAAAACAGCGAGCCGTCGTTCTCTATCTGAATCGCTCACACAGCCTCGAATACCGCGCACTTCCGGGGGAGCATTGGCAGAAGCAATGACACCGTACAAGGAAAATCGTTTACTTGCGCTCTTGCCCGAGGAGGAGTTTGCGGCCGTCCAATCCCATCTCGAACCGACTGACACTCCCCGCGGCTTTGTCATTGCCGAGGCCGGCGCAACGATTGAGTACGCCTATTTTCCCTGCTCGGGCGTCGGTTCGGTCATCAACATCTCGCCCGAGGGCAATCGCGTCGAAGCCGGTTTGTTCGGCCGTGACGGATTTGCACCTACCGGAGCGGCGATTGACGCCGGGATCAGCATCAACGAGGTCGCCGTCCAGGTGCCTGGCTTTGCCTATCGGTTGGCGCAGGACAAGCTGGCGGATTTGATGAAAACCCAGCCGGTGTTTGCCGGCCTGCTCCACAGGAGCACGCATGTCCTCGCGGTTCAGGCCGGGTTCACCGCGCTCTCCAATGCGATTCACGGGATCGACGAGCGGCTGGCCCGCTGGATATTGATGTGCCATGACCGAATCGACGGTGATAAGCTCGCTTTGACGCACGAGTTCATCGCCTGGATGCTCGCGGTCAGGCGGCCGAGCGTCACCACGGCTCTGCATATGCTCGAGGGCAACCATTTCATCCGCTCCGTCCGCGGCCTGGTGATCGTCCGGGATCGCCCTGGCCTGGAGGAATTCGCCGCCGATGCCTACGGCAAGGCGGAGGAGGAGTATGAGCGGCTGATCGGCCCTCTGAAAAAAACGAAGCGATAGCTTACTGTAACAGCGGCAGCTATATCTCGGCAGTGCCTCGGCCTGAAACCGGAGGCCCGCTACATCGTGTTCCACTGCGCGGACGAATACGAAAAGACACTCGATGGCAGCGGCTGGTATTATGAGAGCATCTGTCGATGCCTTCCATCCGCAGACGATACTTGCCTATTCGATGAATGGCCGAGACCTCAAAGTGACGCATGGAGCGCCGTTAAGGCTCAGGGTCGAGCGGCAGCTCGGTTACAAGCAGGCGAAATATCTGGCGCAGGCTGCAAGGGTAGGAAAAAGCTTGGCCATGAACTCTCCTGACATGGGTTTGCCGTGTCCGCCGGCGCCCCGCCGACGGCTCCCACCCAAGCATTCGAGAGGGTGTGGAGATGCGTTACAGCCTCAAGCGCATGTGATAGAGCTGTGATGTCCGCAATTGTTTTTACTCTTCCCTGTAACCGATCGGCTGTTTGCCCGAATGAACTGTCTGACAGCATGACGATCGCCCATACGGAACAAGTCTTGAAAGCACTGATGCTTCTGTCCCTTGACGGCGACGAGGCGGCCTATCGGCGTTTGCTGACGGCGTTGCGCGTCCTGCTTGTCGGGTATTACAGCCGCAGAATGGCCTCTGCGATGAAAGCGGATATGGAAGACCTGGTTCAGGAGACATTGCTGGCACTGCATTCCCGGCGAGCTACTTATGACCGGGAAAGAGCTTTTACGGCCTGGTTCTTCTCGATCGCCCGCTACAAGCTGATCGACCATCACCGCGGCCGCGGCGGACGCAGGATGGCCGAGACCGAGCTCGGCGAGGAGTTTGAAAGTGACTTCGATGAGGAAGGGCTGACGGCCCGCCTGGACGTCGAGCGGTTGCTCGAGGGCTTGTCGCCGAAGCAACAGGAACTGATCCGGCAGGTGAAACTGGAGGGCCAATCGGTCGCCGACACGGCAAAGCGCACCGGCCAGTCCGAATCAGCGGTAAAAGTCGGCATCCATCGGGCGCTCAAGGCGCTCGGCGAGAGATTGCGGGGCACATCGTGACAGAGACGGACGACATCATCGAGAGGCTTGTAAGCGACCTGAAACCCGTGCCGCGCCATGCGCTGCGCCGTCGGCTCGCGCTTGGCATACTGCCCGCCCTCGGCCTGTCTCTGCTGCTGATGCTGGCCATCGTCGGTCTCAGGGTCGACATGCCTGATGTCCTGACGCAGCCGGTCTTCTGGATGAAATCAGCCTACAACACGCTGATTGCCGTGGCGGCTTTTGCAGCCGTCTTTCGGCTTTCCCGTCCCGATGGTTCCGAGGGACGTCTTTTCGGTATTCTTGGCTTGATCTTCGCCGCCATGGCGGCCGTCGCAGCCGTCCAGCTTATGATGGGCCCGATCGAAGCCTATCGGGTGCTGATCCTCGGTTCCTCGGCACTGCATTGCCCACTGTTCATCATCGGCTTTGCGATCCCGGTCTATGCCGGTGCGGTCTGGGCCCTGCGCCGCGCCGCGCCGGTGGACCTGCGGCTGACCGGCTTCGTCACTGGCATTGCCGCGGGAGGAGCCGGCGCCTGGGTCTATTCCTGGTTCTGCACCGAAAACGGCATGCCCTTCGTGTTGATCTGGTACACACTCGGCATCCTGCTCACCGCGGCTGTCGGCGCCGTGTCCGGGCCCCGCCTGCTGCGCTGGTAGATTGTTTCTCAGCCGGTTGACCGGAACATTCCGGGTCTTGTCTGGTTCGAGGGACGAAGGAGCGGAAGATGAGCCAGGAATCGGATCGTCGTGCTTTTTTGATTTATATCGGGGCCATCGTACTGGTCGGGCTTTTGATCGTGCTCGGCGCGACGCTTTCGTGGAACTCGACCAGCACAAGCGAGCAGTCCACGCTATATTCAAGGGAAGCCAATCCCTGATGAAGTGGCCCAAAGAGGACCCTATCCGAGTGGACCGGCTGAATGCTGAACAGCAGCGGAACGGCACGAAACCCCTGTGGCTGGCCATCGCTCTGATCGCGACGATGGTCGCCATCACCTTTTTGCTCTACGTCTCGATTCTCGTTTACGGCGTGATGCAAAGGATGTGAGCACAAGACGGCGCAAGGTGCTCAGTCGACGAGGTGGTTTCCGAGCATCTGAGCCAGGCACTCACGGGCGCGGCTCACACGGCTTTTCAACGTGCCGATCCGGCACCCGCACATCCTGGCGGCATCCTCGTAACTCGTTCCGGCAGCCACCAATGTCAGGGCCCGACGCCGGTCGTCGGAAAGAAACGTCAATGCCCGCTGCAGCTCACGCTCCCGCAGGACCCACTCCTGGGTTGGAGCGATCGCCACCTGTTCCATCGCCGCGTCCATTCCGGCTGGTTCGCGTTTCTGCCGGCGGTAATTGGTACAGAACGTGTTTCGAAGGATGGTGAAAAGCCAGGATTTGAGCGAGGTGCCGGGTTTGTAGAGATGAAGCGAGTTCAGCGCCTTCAGCAAGGTTTCCTGAACGAGGTCATCGATGTCGTCCTCGCTGCGCAGAAACCGTCGGGCAAAGGCGCGCAAGGCCGGTGTCAGTTCGACGATTTCCAATTCGATTTTCGACGTTTCTTTGCAATTCGGCGCAGGGCGCAGTGAAGATAAGGAAGACATTTTTCTCTCCTGAGATGAAGAGGAAAGTCGTTGGCACTCTATTCGTTGCTGTACGATACCGGACGAACTGCTTGCCACGGTTCTGCGCTGGGATCATGTTGCCGAGTTCGGTCATGGGCGCAGCTTCAGCGACGCCGTCAGACGGCGGACGCAGAAGGGATGAGAACGCACGGCCGCCCTGGCGGCCGTGCTTCGTAGGGTCAGGACACGGCAGTGGGCGATGCCGCCTTGCCTTCTCCTCCTGGGATCAAAGACCAAGCTGCCAGATTTCGGCGGCAAGCACATTGCCGGCGGGCGCGACAAGGCGCACGGAGTTGACCCCGTTGAAACCGGGGAGCCGCTTGGTCCCCGTCCAGCGGCCATCGTCGGCGAAGACCTCGATCGAGCCTGCGTCCAGGAATATCCGGACTGTCGATGGGCGTGCGCCGGCGGCGATGTAGCGCGGTGACGTCTTGGCATTCGCCAGCGAAAACGGAATGCTCAGCCCATCCTCGTTCAACTCAACTTCGACCTTCGCCTCGGGATGTTCAAATGCGAGGCGGAAGGCGTTGCCGGCCTCGGCCAGAGTGAGCAGGATTTCGACGGCGCCATTGGCGAGGTCGACGGGAAGGCCGTCCAGCAAGCCTCCGGCATCCAGTCGGCGCTGCCGCAGGCTTTCTACGGCACCGATCGGCGGCGTGATCAATGCGCCGCCGCGCAACGCCAGCCGGCGCGGCAGCGTCATCGCCGTCGGCATGTCCGTTTCCCTGGAGACATCGGTCCAGTTCGCCAGCCACGCGATCCCGATCGGGCCGGTCTCGTCGACGAAGGCCTGGAACGCGTAGGCGTCGGTGCCGAAATCGAGTTCCTGTTCGAATTCCACGGCAAACCTCAGGCCATCGAAGCGGCCGACGGTCGCAAGCGTCACGTTGCGCCGGCCGGTTGCCGGGTCGCGGCTGGTCAGAAGACCGAAGATCAGCGCCCATCGCGTCGATGGGTCGTTTGCGGGGCCGTCGACCGGAATCAGGCATGGGCACTCCGCCGCCGTCATTCCGAAACGGTTTTCGCGGTGGATAACGCCGAGAAAGGTCCATCCCGCCGCCGCAGCCGGATCCTCGGTTTCATAGAGCAGGATCACGCCGCCCTCGCGGTCTCGCGTCCCCAGCAACATCTTCCATTTGCCGTCAGGCCCCCGGAACACATAGGGATCGCGGAAGTCGGTGGTGAGGCCGAGACCCGCTGGGCGCGCCGGCAGGATGAGGGTTGCCGGCTCGGCTTTGACGAAATCACGGGTGACGGCCGTGAACTGAACCTGCTCCTCCGGCTCCCGGTCCTTCACATGCTCGGTAAAGAAGATACGCAGGCCGGCCTCGCCGGGGAGAGCGATCGCCGAGCCGGAAAATGCGCCGCCCCGCCCATCGGCGCGCGCGGCGATTTCTTCCGAAGGGGGAAGGAAGACGGGAAGATGGGTCCAGCGAAGATAGTCGTCGGAGACCGCATGGCCCCAATGCATATTGTTCCAGCGAAGGCTATGCGGATAGTGTTGGTAGAAGAGGTGCAGTCTGCCGTCGAATCTCCCGAAGCCATTGGGATCGTTCATCCAGCCGAAAGGCGGGCGGAAATGATAGCCGCCGGCAACTTCAGGGGCGGCATTGGCAGGCCGGACATGGAGCAGCCGGATGCCTTCTTCGAGAACGCGAGATGGAAGGAAGGCATAGAGAACCGAGATATCGGTCGTTACCGGATCGAAGGAGAAGACCGTGTCTCCGCCGCTTTCCAGCGTCAGTTGCCGGAACTCAAACTCGTCGGGATTTGCTGTTTCGACGGCTGCTGCCGGCTCGCCGGCGACATATGCGGTCAGCCATCCCGAGCTGTTTCCGGCCGATGCCTTGATCCACGCGTGGATCATGGTTCCGGCAGGCAGGACAGCGTTGATTGTCTCCCGCCCGCGCTGATGGGGCTGAGAAATCGCTTGGTCTGTCATATGTCAACCTTTCACGGCGGAGCCGATGAAGGAACTCACGAACCAGCGCTGGAATGCGAGGTAGAGTCCCAGGATCGGGATCATCATCAAAACGGAGGCGGCCATCGCGCGATCCCAGTAGATGCTGTCCTGTCCGAAGAAGGTCGCGATGGCGACCGCGATCGGCCGGGCGTAGTCCGTCTGCGTGACGAGGATCGGCCAGAGATACTGGTTCCAGGTCTCGATCCCCATCAGGATCGAGACGGTGGCTAGGGCGGGCAGGCTGAGCGGCAGGAAGATCGATCGGTAGGCCCGGAAAAAGCTTGCGCCATCGATCTCGGCGGCTTCCAGCAGTTCCTTCGGCAGCTGCGAAAAGAACTGGTAGAACAGGAAGATATAGAGAGGGCTCGCGACCCAAGGCACGATCTGCACCGCAAAGGTGTCGGACATTCCCGCCCGCGAGACCATGATCACGAGGGGCATGATGATGCTCTCCTGCGGAATCACGTAAAGCGCAATCACGATCGCCAGGATGACGGCGCGGCCCTTGAGCGACCCCCAGGCCAGAACGAAGCCGGCCATCGAATTGACGATCAGCCCGGAACAAACCGTCGTGATCAGGATGATCAGCGAGTTGATGAGGTAGCGCCCGAAGGCGAGTTCGCCCGAGAGGTGGCCGACCTCGGCGTAGTTGGAAAGCGTCGGATTCGAAACCCAGAAGGCGCGGAAGCTGCCCATATCGGCCAGAATCTGGAACCGGTCGTCCTTGAGGCTCGCCACGACCAGGAGCAGCAGCGGAGACACGATCACCAGGGCGATGATGAAGATGCAAGTCACCTGGATGGCTCGCAGAACCCGGGTAGCCGAGCGAGGCTGCGCCACGCGCGATTGCGGGATGGACAGAGCAATATCAGACATCGAAGCGCCTCAAGAGCTGGCGCTGGATCAGCGCGATGATGAGAACGATGACGAACAGGATCACCGAGACGGCGGAGGCATAGCCCATTTTCTGCTCCTCGAAGCCGGCACGGACCATGTAATGCACCACCGTTTCGGTGCTGCTCTTCGGTCCGCCCTGCGTCAGGATGGCGACCTGCGTATAAAGCTTGAACGCCTGGATCGTCGTAATCACGAGGACGAAGACGTGGGTCGGCCGCAGGCCGGGCATGGTCACGTGCCAGAAACGCCGGAAGGCGTTGGCGCCGTCGATCTTGGCGGCATCGTACAGTTCGTCGGGAATACCCTGAAGGCCGGCGAGGTAGACGATCATCTGGAAGCCATAGGCTTGCCAGGCCGAGAGTAGGACGATCGAGAACATCGCCCACTGCGGGTCGCCGAGCCAATCGATCGGCTGGATCGCTCCGCCGGAGAGGAAGCCGAGGATCTGGTTGAACGGCCCGGTGGGATACTGGAACAGGGTTCCCCAGATGACGCAGACCACCACCATTGAGGTGATCGCCGGCAGAAAGAACATGCCGCGCAACAGATTGCGCAGCGGCAGCTTTTGATGCAGCAGCAGCGCCGTCGCGAAAGCGAGGCCGCACTGCGCCGGAATGATCCAGAAGGTGAAGCGCGACACGTTCCAGAGGGCGGTCCAGAAGAGCTCGTCCTTGAAGATGCGGATGAAATTGCTGAACCAGATGAACCGGACGGGTGTCGGCCGCGGCACCAGAGGCTGATTGGTCATGGCCGTCCAGAAGGACAGGAAGAACGGCACGATCAGGAAGACGGTCAGCAGGATCACGGCCGGCGCGAGCATGGCCGCTTCCTGCATCAGCCGCCCCTTGTCGCGCCGGCGCGCCGTCACCGGGACGGCCGTTGACGATGTTGATTGCTGCATGACCATGTCGCTCCTCCTCTCCACGCTTGATGCCCGTCCTGCCTTGCGATGCCCAATTGGACATCGCAAGGCATTACCTGCCGGACTATGGCGGTTACTGCTCGTCACCGAACGGCGGATAGCCGTCATTGTCCTCGATATCCTGATCGATCTTCCTGGCGGCGGACGTCAGCGCCTCCTTGGGATCGCCGCCATTGAAAGCCTCGTCGACGGCCTGCATGAAGGCCGAGGTGATTGTGGGGTAGGCCGGATGCGGCGGGCGGGCGATGGCCGTCTTCGATGCCTGTTCGAAGGCGATCGCCATCGGGCCGCCGGCGGCATAGAGCGGAGATTCGGCGGCGAAGCTCTTCAAACCGGGATAGCCGGACTGGCTTGCGACATAGGCGCGGTATTCCTTGTCCTTCAGCATGAAGCTGATGAATTTTGCCGCGATGTCGGGATGTTTCGACGTCTTGGTGATCGCCCAGATCCACGTGCCGTTGGGACTCGCGCCCTTCGTGCCGAACTTCGGGAGCGGCAGGACGACGATATTGTCCTTCATCGTCGCGGCGGCCTCTGCGTAGACCCAGTGCCCGCCGAGAGCCAGGGCTGCCGGATTGCCTTCGGCGAAGAACTGATTGGTCCCGGCCGATTGCGGCACGACCCAGCCGTTCTTGACCCATTTCTGCATCATGGCGAGCGCATCGGCGCAGGCGTCGCTGTCGAGCGTGCCCTCCGATTTCCAGGCCTTGCGGTCGATCAGATCGCAGCCGGCAGACTGCAGGATGGGTCCATAGGCATAGGTGATCCATTCGGTCTTGATGCCGTAGCCGCGGAAGGTGTCGATCGGCCACTTCACGCCGTCGAGTTTCGAAAGCTTTTCGAGATAGCCCTCAAATTCTTCGCGGGTCCACGCATCGTCGACGGACTTCGGGATACGGGCGCCGATTGCTTCGAGATATTTCTTGTTGCCATAGAGAACGACCGAGGAATCTGTCAGACCGATCGCATAGAGATCCTTATCGATCGGGTATGTCCCCTGGGCGATGTTGGACTCCGTCATGTCGTCGAGCAAGTCCTTGTCGACCAGCGGCTTGAGGGGCTGCAGATATCCCGACCAGACGTAATTGGCGAGGAACGGCGCATCGAGTTCCATGACGTCGGGCAGCTGTTTGGCCATGACGGCTGCGCTGAACTTCTCATTATAGGCATCGTGCGGCGCGTAGATGAACTGGATGTCGACATCGGGATTGGCAGCCTCGAAACGCTCCGCCACTTTGCCATAGGCGGCAACGAAGCCGGGATCGCCCTGGTGCATGACCTGGACGGCGGTCTTCTCGGCTGCGTCAGCCCATGTGGCGGTCAGCGCCGAGGACAAGATCAGAGACCAAAGTAAACGTTTACCCATTTGAATTCCTCCTCAATAGAATGGCTGACTCAATTTACACGGATGCCCGCTCCACCAGCTGGAACGGCAGTTTCTGCACTCCGACCGGCGACCGGTCTTCGGCAAGCAGGATTTGGGCCGCCTGACGGCCCATTGCCCTATGCGGCAGTGCCATCGTGGTGAGCGGCGGATCGAGGCGGGAGGCGATTTCGACCTGGTTGTCGAAACTCGCAACCGCAACGTCGTCGGGAATGGTCGCGCCTGCACGGCGCAGCGCGGCGTAGACTTCCATGGCTACACGGTCATTGCCGCACAGGATGGCGTCAGGACGGCGGGAGCGGTTGATGAGGTCATGGACATGCGTCGGCACGAGACTGTGGGCGCGATCGCTGTAGACCGCCTTGCTGACCGCAGGCAGGACGACAGCCCCTGCCCCATCGATGCCGGCGTGATCGAGCGCCTGCCGGAAGCCAAGTTCGCGCAGTTCGCCGGCGAGCAGCCCCGGCAGATTGAGGAAGGCGATATTGCGTCGGCCCGCGTCTATTAGGTGGTTCGTAATCTCGACCGCGGCGCCGGTTTCATCAGGCACCAGCGAGGTTACACGGTCGTTGGCGTCCCGGCAGTTGATCATGACGCCAACCGCATCGGCAAATTCGCGCGGCAGGTCGACGCTCTTGTGATACATGGCGGCATAGGCGATCGCTCTCGGGCGAAAGCGGCGCATCTCGTCGAGGATCGATGCCACGCTCCGGTGGCCGCCGAGGGTCATCGCGAAGACGGCCATGTCTGCGGCGCGGACCGCGCCGTCGAGCCCCCGGATGATCTCGGTTGCGAATGGTGATGTGATTAGATCATCCGCGATGAGGCCGACGAGCGGCATCCAGCCCTGCCGCATGCTGCGGGCGGCGAAGTTGGTGACGTAGCCGAGCTCTTCCGCGATCTCCTTGATGCGCTGTCGTGTGTCCTCCGACATCCGCGCCGAACCGCCGTGCAGCGCGCCCGACACCGTCTTGACGGAAACGCCTGCACGGGCGGCTATGTCGTTGAGTGAGGCGGTCATGGGCTGCGCTTGGGTTATCGATTACCCAATTCATAGCAACGACCTTTCGGCGAGTCAATAACACTACAGGAAAGAGCCGGCAGCAAGAACCCCGCCGAAGCGGGGTTGTTGTTGCAAGAAGCGGCTCAGTTGTTGTGAGCTGCGCAGGCTTCGTCCATCGGGGTGGCGTTGCTGGTGCCGCCCTGTGTCTGGAGATTGGCGGAGTTGTTGACCGGGTTCGGGCACTTGGTCTTGTCCATTTTCATCGTGCCGCTGGTGGTTGAGCCGGTCGTGGTGGTGTCCGTCGCCATCGGCTTCTTGGCTTTCATGTCGCCGCTCGCTCCGCCGCCCTGATCGGCGGCATTCTTGTCGATCGTGGCGCCGGCCGGAGCCGGATTGGACTGGGCGAAGGCCGACGTGGCCAAGCCGAGAGCGAAAAGCGAAGCTGCTACGAGTTTCATACGCATCTTATATCCTCCTTGGGATGTTGCACGGTTAGCCCATGCACAACCTCGCCGGACCATCATTGTTCCGCATCAGCCTGTCTGGAGGTTCGAAAGAGATCGTCGACCCATCTTCCCGCGCCCGAAAGGGTGCAGAGGCTAAATCTTTCGGTCGAACAGCGTCAGCGACTGGGTGTCCTTCAAGCGAAACACCTGGGCGGGCCGATTGCTCGCCCGGCGCATTTCGCCCTCCACCGGCTCGAGGAAATCGGCTTCGGCCATGCGCTTTCGAAAAGCCGATTTGTCGAGCTTGCGGCCGAGAAGGCTCTCATAGACCGATTGCAGCTCGCTCAATGTGAAACGGACAGGCAGCAGATGGCCGGGCAGGCTCGAATATTCAACCTTGCTGCGGATGCGGACGAGCGCCTCCTTGAGTAGCGATGCGTGGTCGAAAGCGATGGGAATGCCGACGCCGTCACCCTCGACCGGCCGCCATTCGGCCTCCTCGGCCATCGCATCCTGCCGTTCCGCCACATCGTCGGACGAAAGCAACGCGATATAGACGATGCTGATGCTCCAGCCCCTCGGGTCCCGGCCGGCGCTCCCAGTCGTTTGCAGCTGTTCGAGATAGGGTGTCTCGACGCCGGTCTTTTCCTTCAGCACGCGGCGCGCGGCAGCCTCCAGATCGATATCCTCGTCGATGTGGATCCAGCCGCCGGGCAAGGCCCATTCGCCGGCAAAAGGCGCGTTCGCCCGCCGCACGAGCAGCACGGAAAGCCCGGCCGGCGACAGCGAGAAGATCGCGAGATCGATGGTCGCGATCGGTTTGAAGGCGTCATTGTCATGGGTCGTCATGATCGGAAGATAGCATGGGTCAGCCTTAGTGTAAATCTTCAACTAAGTTAGTTGACATTTATCACTAAGTCATGTTTTCTCCTTTACGACACGAGCGAGGGGCTCGTGTCGGGAATAGGGAAACGGATATGTTCGGACTGCGCTTCATTAAGACGGAACCCACGCAATACGTCATCCAATATCAGAATGGCAATGTCATCCGCGAAGGCGCGGGCCTGGCCTTCTGGCACTTTTCGCCGTCGAGCTCCCTCGTGCTGGTGCCGACAGCGAGCGTCAACGATCCTTTCATCTTTCCCCTGGTGACATCGGACTTCCAGGAAGTGACGGTGCAGGGGCAGATCACCTACCGCATCGCCGAGCCGCGCCGCACGGCGGCACTTTTGAACTTCACGCTCGACCGTAGGGGTGCCTACGTCTCGGAAGATCCGCAGAAGCTTTCGACCCGGGTGATCGACCGCGTTCAGGTGGCCATGCGGGCCGAGGTTCAGACACTGTCGCTCAAGGAAGTGCTGGCCTCGGGCGAGGCCCTCGTCGCCGGCGTGGCGGAAGCTCTCAAGGTCCATCCGACGATCGAAGCGCTTGGCCTCGAGATCCTCGGCCTGTCGTTGCTCGCCGTCATGCCGAAGGCCGAGACATCAAAGGCGCTGGAAGCGCATGCGCGCGAAGCCCTGCTCCGCCAGGCCGACGAAGCCATCTATACCAGGCGCAACGCCGCGATCGAACAGGAGCGGACGATCAAGGAAAACGAGATCGCCACCGAGATCACGCTGGAGAATAAGAGGCGGCAGGTGCGCGAAGCCCAGATGGAGGCCGAACGCGCCGTGCAGGAGCGGCAGCTGCAGATCCGGCGGGAAGAGATGGCCGGCAAGATCGCGCTCGAGGAGCAGAACCGCGAACTGGTGACACTGTCGGCGGCCAACGCCCGGGCCGAGGCCGACGCCCAGGCCTATGCGATGACGGCGATGATGAAATCCTTCGAAGAGGCCGATCCGAAAGTGCTGCAGGCGCTCGCCTCGGTCGGCATGCAGCCGGGTCAGCTGATGGCGCTCGCCTTCCGCGACCTCGCCGACAATGCGACGAAGATCGGCCAGCTGAACGTCTCGCCCGATCTTCTGAGGGAGATATTGCAGCCGCAGGAGGGCAAGGATCGTGCCGGCCTCTGACGAACGCAAGATCATCCTGGTCGTCAGGCCGACCCGGCTCGACGAACTCATCGCCCGCTACAACACGGTGCAGCAGGCACAGTTTTACGTCGAGCATCTCGGCGCCGATTTCAGCGATTATCTCGCCGAAAAGAAGCGGTACGAAGCTGCCATCGCCGACGTGGAAGGGAGCCTTCGCGCCGTCGCCCGCGTCCAGCGTCTGGAGCGCCGCTACCTCGCGAACTTCGTCTTCGGCCCCGACGATGTCGTCGTCGTGCTCGGCCAGGATGGTCTCGTCGCCAACACGCTGAAATATCTCGACGTGCAGCCGGTCCTCGGCGTCAATCCCGATCCCAAGCGCTGGGACGGCCTGCTGCTTCCCTTCAATCCGAAGAGCCTTCCGAAAGTGATCGGCGAGGCGCTGAAAAACAAGCGGCCGATCAAGCGGGTCAGCATGGCCAAGGCGACGCTCAACACCGGCGCCGTCATCCACGCGGTCAACGACCTCTTCATCGGCCCGCAAAGCCACGCCTCGGCCCGTTACATCCTGCACGCCGAGGAGCGCGAGGAGCGCCAGTCCTCCAGCGGCATCATCGTCTCCACAGGCATGGGCTCGACCGGCTGGCTGAAGAGCCTCTATTCCGGCTGGCTCGGAGCTGCAAGCGCGCTCGGCATCGACCCCGACCGAAAGGCGCTGGACATGACCTTCCCCTGGGACGCGGATTACCTGCGCTATTTCGTCCGCGAACCCTTCCCCAGCCGCACGACCGGCACGAGCATCGTCGCCGGTCTCGTCTCCCAGAACCAGCCGCTTACCATCGTCTCCGAAATGCCGGAACACGGCGTCATTTTCAGCGACGGCATCGAGGCGGATTTTCTAGAGTTCAACTCCGGGACACGCGCGGTGGTGACGATTGCCGAGCGGCAGGGGATGCTGGTGGTGTGAGCAGCTGAAGCAAGAGACAAGGAGCGGATTGTGGATCGCATTGACGACGTTATCAAACTTGGGTTTGCGGACCTGCTGCGAGCTCACGGTTTTAAGAAATCCGGGCGAAATTGGCATAAAGCCGACGGCGAAAACTGGTTGATTGTCAATGTCCAGGCAAGTCGCTCCAATTTCGGCGACAGGGGACAATTTACTGTAAACCTCGGGGTCTACATGGCGTCGGTTGCAGCCCTCTCTGGAGAGGGGGTAGCTGCCGGCAAGCCCAAGGAGTACGAGTCTACAATTCGAGAAAGGCTGGGAAGTCTTGCCTATGGCCAAGACCATTGGTAGGTCGTTGAGCCAGGGGTAAACCTAAGCGCAATATCCGCTGATCTGGTGGAGAAAATGCAGTCGGTCGGACTGCCTTGGCTCGATATCCATCGCGACCTCTCGCATGTTGCCGCGGCCCTAAGGGATAGCCCATCTTTGAAATCGTTCAGCGCAGCTTGGTTGGCGGGCGACAAGGCGGAGGCCACTCGAAGGTTGCAAGCGGCAATCACATCCAGACCTGCCGCTAAAGAGCGTTTTAGCGCTTGGGCGGTCGAGAATGGAATTGCGCTCTGAACCATCGCAACGCGAACTTCCCCTGGCTACGGCGGGTTGACGACATCGTTGCACGAAAGCGAACCGAAGTCTCCGGCTGCCACGCTCAGGATATGATCATCGCCGCTGCGCTCGCTTCGGCGGTCTTTGATGTCACATCCAAATTCAGGGTAAATCGATGTTGAGGATCGAGGACCTGAGCTCGCCTGCTCCTTTCCCTAGAGGCCTGTGCGTCAATCGACTTCAACCGCTCGCGACGCGCCGGCATGGTAACGCGGCGCGCCAGTTCCTCCTCATCGCAAAGCAATCGCACCGGCACCAGCAGCGCCTCGCATTGCCGGGCGGCGTCGGCAATCTGCTGAAAGGTGCGGATGCTGCGCTCATCCCCTCCCAATCCGGCATGTGTGAAGATGAAATTCGCAGTAGGAGGGGCATGGTCGACAATCGCATCCAGGACGGCTTGCCGGACTCTGCCGGTATATTTCCATATTCCGCTGGGAAGGGGTGTCGTCCCGTCGTCGTCGAGCAGACGCAGTATTGGATTATTGAACCAGTGATTATCGATAACTTTTGCAGCCAGGAGCGGGCTTAACTCTTTCGCGATCGTCAGCTTTCCGACGCCGGGAAAGCCTATCAGCAGAACGAATGATTTCATGGCAGTGCAAGCTCCGCTGACCTTTCGAACTTCGCAATCGGTAATTCAGAGGCAGTGCCTCACCTGGTCCTTGGACTGACGCAGCAGATAATATCCAGCCGCGCGATTTCGAAAAGCCCTCCCTTGCGGCGATCGTCGCAAAACTCCGGTCCACATTCGGCCGCCTGCTCGGGTTTGGCTTGCCAGTGTCCCGCGGTTTGCGGTGGAAGGAACAACGCATTGATTTTGTTTTGATCATGTCAATTGCGGAAGCGATATTGGACTTAATTTCCGCTACTTCTGTAGGCGGCTCAAGTCCCATAAAAGGTGCGAAAGAGCACGTTTGAACCGTGTACGCCTTTCGCCATCATGCTCAGAGCTGATGCGACTCTGTCGGCGATTGCCGATCGTCGCATTTTTGCATCGATAATTCGGAGGCTCATATGCACGAGCAATCGCCAGCACGTGAACCGCCGAGCATCTTTCGCAATGTGAGCGGTCGCTTCTTTCGTTCTGTGCTGGTCGAGCGCCTCGATCGCGTACTCGATCCAGAGCGCGGGCCGTTACCACAGGCTCGGCCAGCCTGCCCTCTATATGAGCGCTTCGGCCGAATGGGCGATCATGGCGATTTCGGTTTATATGCGCGAGGATGGACGGCGGCGTGTTGTCGTGCCGCTGTCGGTCGGCAATGCACTTGTGCTTGATCAGCATGCTCAGCAGGCGTGTGAACGGCTCGGCATCGACCGGAATGTCTCTAATTTGTCTTGGCGCTTCGCGTTGACGGCCGGCGAGGAGCCGCCGTCATGGCGCACGGCCGACGCTGCCAGAGCCGCTGGTGCTGACGGCATCATTGATCGATCGAGATTGATCCCCGGCGGCTGGCATCTCAACCTGTTTCGCTGGAACGTGCTCGGCGGTCCATCGGTCGAGGTGAGCGGCGATCCGGTCGAGATCAGATTATCGGAGGATGGTCCGAAGTGGGGTTTGTAACCTGGCTGTAGGCTTGAAAGTCAGCTGTGAGGCCTCCAGGCAAAGTGCCGTCCGGCTGGCGCTATCCGTTGCCCGGCTCCTTGTCCGCCGCCGATGAAGCCAACCCGCGCTGGGCGTGCTTCACCCCTTGAGGAAGCTGAACCCTATCATGCCTGGACTCCTCGTAGACGGAAACCAACGGCGGTGGGAATGCCGGGTCAGCGAAGGCGCCGGCCGCGATGACGCAGAGCTCCGGATTGAAGTCGCCTTCAAAGAATAATGACGTCCCAGCAGTTCGGGCAAAAGTGGAATCGAACTTTGCGCCCTTGCGCGGCGTCCCGTTCGAAAATCTTGCGATCGCCCTCGATCGTCGCCTCGGCCTTCGCAAAGATCGCACCGCTTCCCGCGACGGCTCCGGTTCTCGGCTGGCAATCGCGGCAGTGGCACATGCTCACCGTGAGCGGGTCGCCCGAAGTCTTTGCGCGCAGTGATCCGCAATGGCATTGCGCAAGCCTGTTCATTTGTCGCCTCGGTTGTTTTTGACCTGGTGCTTGGCGCGTTGCATCCAATGGGAGGTGTTGGGCCGCGTCAGGTTGAAGAGAGCCTCATCCTGAGGCGCCCCGCAAGGGGCCACGAAGGATGAGGCGGGTGCGCTGGTGCATCGAACTGACAGAAGCCCGGCGCGGGGAGAGAGGCGCCGGGCTTCGATAGTGACCGACAGCATGGGAGGAGGAATGCTGTCCATCGGGCCGAAGCAACCCAGGAGGGGTGCAGCGCTTCGGCTCGTCACGAGGTAGTGCCGCAATGAGGCGAATTCAAGCCAGGTGGTTGCGTCGATGCCGTGCAGGGAATGTCGAAGAAGGAGGGCGGGGCGGATGTGTCACCCGGTTGTCCGCTATCGCCAGCTTGGGGAGCGTTGTCCGCGGACAACCGAAGAGATGGTGAATGTCAGCCTGCCAGCAAGGGCGCGAGAAGCCGCCTGACCGTCTACGCCAGTCGAGGTGCCATGTGCTGGTGACGCCAGTTCGGTATGGAAGTCGACGGTATGGAAGCCATACGTTCCCGGTGTGACACGAGTATTCTGCGGAGGCCCGCCTTTGGCATGTCCTGCGGGTTCTACATTGACCGGTTGTCCGCGGACAACGGATCGCCCAATCCAAGCTTCAACCGGCATCCATCCTGGCCGTCGATACCGGAGGCGGCTCCCTAGGTGGCTTTCTGCTTCTATGTTAATGTTCGGCATGCCGTCGTGTGAGGGACAGATGGACAGGAAGCTTGCGGCGATCCTAGCGGCCGACGTGGTTGGGTACTCGGCGCTGATGGAGCGTGACGAGACGGGGACGTTCGAGCGCCTCACCGGGATACGCAAGGAAGTGATCGAGCCGGAAATCGCCAAGCGACGCGGCTGCATCTTCAAGCTCATGGGTGATGGCTTGCTTGCCGAATTCGGCAGCGTCGTGGATGCCGTTGAATGCGCCGTATCGCTGCAGCGCGCGCTGAACGAGCGCAATGCGGAGGTGCCGCAGAACGAGCGGCTGGAGCTGAGAATAGGGCTCAATCTCGGCGAGGTCATCGTCGATGGCGACGACCGCTATGGGGAGGGCGTCAACGTGTCGGCGCGTCTGCAGCAGCTCGGCGATCCCGGCGGCATATGCATCTCCGGCAAGGTGGTGCGCGAGGTCGAAAAGACCCTTGCCTTCGGATTCGAATCGATGGGCGAGCAGCAGGTCAAGAACATTGCCGAGCCGATCACAGTCCACCGCATCGTGCAGGAAGGCACGTCTCCGGAAGCGCGGTTGGCGAGGGCGCCTCCCCTGCCGAACAAGCCGTCGATCGCCGTTCTGGCCTTTGCAAACATGAGCGGCGATCCCGAGCAGGAGTATTTCGCCGATGGATTGGTCGAGGATGTCATCACCAATCTTTCGAAGATTCCGAGCCTGTTCGTCATCGCGCGAAATTCCACTTTCGCTTACAAAGGCAGGACGATCGACATCCGGCAGATCGCCAGGGAACTCGGTGTCCGCTACGTGCTGGAAGGCAGTATCAGGCGGGCGGCGAACCGGTTGCGCATCACCGCGCAACTCATTGAGGGCAAGGACGCAACCCACATCTGGGCCGACAGGTTCGAGGGCGCGGCCGAGGATATCTTCGACTTACAGGATCAGTTGACTGAACGCATTGTCGGCACGCTTGAGCCGACGATCTGGCGCGCGGAGATCGAGCGTGCACGCCGCAAACGGCCGGATAGCCTTGATGCCTACGACTTTTTCCTCCGCGCCTTGCCGCACAGCTATGCCAACACCCCGGCGGAGACCGGCGAAGCCCTGCGATTGTTGGGCGAGGCCTTGCGCCTCGATCCCAGCTACGCCTGCGCCCATGGCTATGCTGCCTGGGGATATGAGCAGCGTTTCCTGCGTGGCGGCTTCCATCCCGAGGACAGGGCTGCGGCGCTGAGACACGCGAACGCGGCGCTCAATACCGGCGGGGACGATCCGCAGGCGCTTTGCCTGGGCGCATTCGTTCACGCGACGATCACCCATGATTACGACCGCTCGATCAACGCGCTCGACAGGGCGCTGATGCTGGACGGCAATGCGTCGCTCGCCTACGGGCTGAGTTCGATGGTGCATATGTTCAACGAAACCTATGAGCAGTCGCGCGATCACGCATTCAAGGCGCTCCGGCTCAGTCCGCTCGATCCGATGAACTATCATTCCTATCTGGCATTGGCCTGGGTCAGCCTGTTTACCGCGCACTTCGAGGACGCGGTAAAATATTCAGCGCTCGGTATTCAGGTGAACCCTGGCTTCAGCATTCTCCACGCCAGCCTGGTGGCGAGCTATGCCAATCTTGACCGGCTGGAGGCCGCCCGAGCGGCGGCCGGGCGACTGCTGGAGGTCGCGCCCGGCTGGACGATCAGCGAGTTTGTGCGAATGGATGTCGTGCGGCCTCAGCTCATGGATAAGCTGGCATCGGCATTGCGCAAGGCCGGGTTGCCGGAATAGGATTGACCTGCCTCGTCTCCACTCGGTTGGCCGCCGCTGGTGCGAGGCGTCGCTCGAGCCTTGATATTTGACGCCGAATTCAGGTTCGAACCGCGCTCTTTGGACGTTTTTCGCGCGAATATTCTGCCTCGGAACCGCAAAGCCGCACCCCGGCGGCGGTGACCAAAATTGCGCTCATGCCCTAGTAACGAAATCAAACTGCTGGTTCGCTTCCGTAGCTCGAAACCAATTCAACAAAATCAGCTGCTTATGAATCTGTGAAACGGTGCCGGATTCTGACCCGCCGTGCTCATCGCTGCAGGCGAGCCACCCCCCCCCCCCGCCGGGATTCTCCGCGGGAAAGCAATGGCTTGCATCCTTTAGCGGCGCGCAGCGTTATCCCCGAAGCAAATCGGAGGATAGGGTAATGGCTGAGGTGCTCCACCTCAAGAGATATCCGCTCGCCGCCGCAATGATGGCGGCCGCGATCGGGGTGTTTGTGTTTGTGCAGGCAAGGCAGCGCGGTTCGCTGGCTCCGCCTGCCCCAACCGCCTGGTCCGGTGATGATCATGGGCGCAGTGCGGCCACGCCGGAAGCCATTCCGCTGAGCGGTCTTCGCGATGTGTTCTGGCGTGTGTTCCATGAGATCCTGGACGACCGGGTCACCCTGATTGCCGCGGGCGTGACCTTTTATCTGCTGCTGGCGATATTCCCTGCGCTCGCGGCCCTCGTCTCGCTCTATGGGCTGGTGGCCGATCCGGTGACGATTTCAGAACATCTGCGCGAGCTCGCCATCCTGCTGCCGCCCGGTGCCTTTGATCTTCTTGCCGACCAGATCAAGGCGCTCGTCGAAAATCGCGAAAGCACCCTCGGCATCACATTCTTCATCGGTCTCGCGATCGCGCTCTGGAGCACCCATAGCGGCACGCTGGCGATCTTCGACGCCATGAACGTCGCCTATGAGGAAAGGGAGAAGCGCAGTCTCATCAGGCTGAACCTGATCGGCCTCTGTTTCACCCTATGCGCGATGGTTTTCGCCGTCGTCATGGTGGCGCTCGTCGGCGTGATGCCCGTCGTGCTCTCCTATCTCTGGCTCGACCAGTTCAAGGAGAATATGGCGCTTCTCCTGAGATGGCCGCTGCTTCTTTTCGTCGTCGCCGTGGCCGTGACCTTGGTCTATCGTTTCGGCCCGAGCCGTGAGCCTGCCAGGGTCCGCTGGATGACGTGGGGCGCGGGGCTGACCACATTCGCCTGGGCCGCCATGTCGGTCGGCTTCTCCTTCTATCTCGAGCATTTCGCCAATTACAACGCGACTTACGGCACGCTTGGCGCGCTGATCGGTTTCCTCGTCTGGATCTGGCTTTCCGTCGTCATTCTCATCCTCGGGGCAGAGCTCAACGCCGAGCTGGAACACCAGACCGCGAAGGACACGACCACAGGCCCGCCGCTGCCGATGGGCGCGCGCGGTGCCTATGTCGCGGACACGCTGGGCGAGACGGTGAGCTGATCGTTAAGGAGCCTCATCGATGGCTGCTCGCCCGATGCGGTTTTGATGTATTTTGTGCTTCGGCACGTCGGCAGAGGAGACGATCATGACCGCCCCGCATCCTTCCAAAACCCATATCGGCAATCACGCGCTGCATCCTGAAACGCAGATGCTAAATTACGGCTACGATCCCGAACTCTCGGAAGGCGCGGTCAAGCCGCCGGTATTCCTGACCTCCACCTTCGTCTTCAACTCCGCCGAGGATGGCCGCGATTTCTTCGATTACGTCTCTGGCCGGCGCGAGCCGCCGGCGGGCAAGGGCGCGGGCCTCGTCTATTCGCGCTTCAACCATCCCAACAGCGAGATCGTCGAAGATCGGCTCGCCGTCTATGAGCGGACGGAAAGCGGCGCGCTGTTTTCCTCGGGAATGGCGGCGATCGCCACGACCCTGTTCGCCTTCGTGCGGCCGGGCGATGCAATCCTGCATTCGCAGCCGCTTTATGGCGGCACCGAAACCCTGCTGGCGAAAACCTTTCTCAATTTCGGCGTTGCCGCGGTCGGCTTTGCCGATGGCGTCAGCGAGACATCGGTGCAGAAGGCGGCGGATGAGGCGCTCGGAAAGGGCCGCGTTTCCGTCATCCTGATCGAGACGCCCGCCAACCCGACCAACAGCCTCGTCGACGTCGCAATGATCCGGCGCGTGGCCGATGAGATCGGCGCGAAGCAGGGACATGTGCCGATCGTCGTCTGCGACAACACCCTGCTCGGACCGGTCTTCCAGCGGCCGATCGAGCATGGCGCCGACATTTCGCTCTATTCGCTGACCAAATATGTCGGCGGCCATTCCGATCTCATCGCCGGCGCCGTTCTCGGCCGCAAGGCAGTCATCAAGCAGGTGAAGGCACTGCGCGGTGCTATCGGCACGCAGCTCGATCCGCATTCCTGCTGGATGCTCGGCCGGTCGCTGGAAACGCTGCAGTTGCGCATGGAGCGGGCCAACAGCAATGCCCGGGCCGTCGCCGATTTCCTGCGCGACCACCCGAAGGTCGAGACGGTACACTATCTCCCCTACCATGATCCGGACTCGCCCTCCGGCCGCACCTTCGCCGCCCAATGCACCGGCGCCGGCTCGACCTTCTCTTTCGATATCCGCGGCGGCCAGCCGGCTTCCTTCAAATTCCTGAATGCGCTGCAGGTCTTCAAGCTCGCCGTCAGCCTCGGGGGTACGGAGTCGCTCGCAAGCCATCCGGCTGCGATGACGCATTCCGGCGTGCCCGCCGATGTCAGGGAGCGGATCGGCGTGCTGGAATCGACGATCCGCCTGTCGATCGGCATCGAGCATCCGGATGATCTCATCGCCGATCTGGAACTGGCGCTGCAGGCGGCCTGAGGCGGTGGGAAACGATGCCCGGCGGCGCCGGGCATCGGGCGTGAGGTCATTTGTCGTCGATCGTCAGTTCCGTCTCGGTCGTATCCAGCACGAAGACTGCCAGCAGGCGCGCCGGTTCGGTCGTGCTGGCGTTTGCGCTGACGCTGTGGTGATCGCCGGGGAATTCGGCGAAGCTTTCTCCGGATTTGTAGGTCTTCACCGGGCGGTCGTTGACCGCGCTGCGGATCGAACCTTCGAGAACGGTGGCATAGATGAAGGCCGAATCCGGATGGGTATGGCCGGGTGACATGCCGCCGGGCTGATATTCCACCAGCACGCCCTTCATGCTCTTGCCGGGAACATTGGGAAGCTTCTGGTCGAAAACGACGGTTACCTTGGCTTTTTCGCCTCCGGCGTGAACCTGAGTGCCGGCGGCAAGGACGAAGGCGAAGGCCGCCGCCGAGATCAATTTCCTGAGCATATCTGGTCTCCTCGGATGATAAGAATGGTTCGACACCTGCCTCGCTATCAGGCGCTCTTCTTCTGGGGCGGCTGCTGGCTCAGCCAGTCGTCGAAGCGGATCTTGCCGAGCCGCGCATTGGCGCCGGTCACCAGCGAAGTGTCGTCGAGCTCGACGCCGAAGTAGCGGGCGTGCGGATCCGCCATCACCTGGCGCGGATCGTTCGTCGCCTTGAAGAGGCGCATTACGATCTCGGTGAGGCGGATCTTCTCCGGCCCGCCAATCTCGATCGTGCCGTTCACAGGTGCTGCGAGCGCCACCTCGGCCATGACGTCGGCGACGTCGTCCGAGGCGATCGGCTGCAGATAGGCCGGCGACAGATGCACGGTCTGGCCGACCGTGTTCGCCTCGGCGATGCCTGCCATGAATTCATGAAACTGTGTGGAGTGGACGATGGTGTAGGGAATGCCGGAGCCCTTGATCAGCTCTTCCTGGGCCATCTTGGCGCGCATATAGCCGCTGCCCTGCAGCCGCTCCATGCCGACGATCGAGAGCGCGATGTGGTGCTTAACGCCGGCCGCAGCCCCGGCCTTGAGCAGGTTGCGGCCCGAGGTTTGGAAGAATTCGAGCACGGCCTTGTCCTCGAAGGACGGCGAGTTGGCGAGATCGACCACCACCTTGGCACCGGCGAGCGCCTCGGCCACGCCCTTGCCGGTGATCGTGTCGACGCCCGAATTCGGCGAAGCCGCCACAACGTCATGCCCCTTCTTGCGCAATCTCTCCACGGTCTTCGAGCCGATGAGCCCGGTGCCGCCGATAACGACGATCTTCATGATAATCTCCCTTGTCCGTTACGAGGATGTCCTCTGTTGACGTGCCTTTGCTGAATGAAGGCGAGCAGGAACTGCTCGACGTGCCGAAACCGCGTACCTGGCGAGGCCAAGCGGCTTCATCGGCCGGAACCGATCGCCAGGAGAATGCGCCCGATCGCGGCGACGGACCATTCTCCCTCAGTCGCTGTCGCCCTATGCCAAGGTGTAGGGGAGCTGGCCCTGCGAGAGAGCCATTTTGTGGAAATGGAGAATTCGCGTTGGCGTCGCCCCTCATCCGGCTGCCGCCACTTCTCCCCGCTCGCGGGGCGAAGGGACATGCCTCGCCGTCTCAGTTCCTCTCGCGCATGGCACGTCCTCTCTCCCCGCGAGCGGGGAGAGGGTTAGGGTCAGGCTTAGGGTGAGGGGCGGGCGCTGGTACAAACCGGACGGCTTGCCTAGGCAGAGATCTGCTTCCTATTGAGAAAGCCTGACTGCCTCGAACAGCGCCGTCAGCCCGATGCCGCCGCCGATGCCGATCAGCGCGAGGCCGGTTGCGGCGGGCGACCAGCGATCGCCGCGCACCAGCTGACTATATAGTCGGCTAACGAGAATCGCGCCGGAAGCACCGAAGGGATGGCCGAGCGCGATGGCGCCGCCTTCCTTGTTGACCGCGTCGGCTGATATACCGAGCTGATCGAGCGACGCCAGAACCTGGGACGCGAAAGCTTCGTTGAATTCGATGGCGTCGGCCTCGGAAAGCGATAGTTCGGGCTGGCGCTTCAGGAGCTTTCCAGTCGAAGCGACCGGGCCGATGCCGAGCAGCTTGGGGTCGACGCCGGCGGCGGCGCTGTCGATGAAGGCGAGGCCTTTTTCAATGCCGAGGCGTCTGGCCATGCCGCGGCTCATGACCAGCACCAGGCAGGCGCCGTCATTCACAGGGCAGGCATTGCCTGCCGTCACGGAACCATCGGCCTGGAAGACGGGCTTCAGGTTTGCCAGCGCTTCCATCGAGGTCGTCGGGCGCGGGCATTCGTCCCGCTCCACCAGCCCGTGACCGGTGGCGATCTCGACGATCTCCGGCCGGAACAGGCCGGCTTCCGCCGCTGCTACCGCGAGCCGGTGGCTGCGCAGGGCGAATTCATCCTGCCGTTGGCGCGATATGCCGAAGGCGCGCGCAACATTTTCGGCGGCAACACCCATCTCGGGATCGCCGACTGCCTCAGGCGAAAACCGCGCGCGCCCGTAAAAACGCGGCAGCGCACCGCTGGCTTTCGGCCTTTCGACGCGCCATGGCGCGGTGCTGACGCTCTCGACGCCGCCGGCGAGAAAACAGGCTCCCGCCTTCGCCTGGATCAGCCGGGCGGCCAGGATGATTGCTTCCAGCCCCGAACCGCACTGCCGGTCGATGGCAACGCCGGGAACGGCCATGGGCAAGCCTGCATTGAGCGCCGCCAGCCGGCCGATATTGCCGCCGCCGCCGGCGGCATTGCCGACCAGCACATCTTCGATGTTTTCTGGGGCAACGCCCGTTTCCGCAAGGACCCGGCGGATGATCGGGGCAAGCAGATCTTCGGCCGCGACCGTCGCCAGCGAGCCGAAGGCACGGCCGATCGGCGTGCGGTAGGCGGCGACCACGACCGGCTGCCAATCCTCGTCAGGCTGATAGGCGTAGGACAAGACCGCCTCCCGCAATCACCGATGCTTCCACCTGCCCGCGCGCGATCTTGCCGCTGCTCGTCATCGGCCAGGAGCCGATGCGGTGGAACTCCCTGGGGATCTTGAACCTTGCAAGCTTGGCTGCGCAATGGTCTGCGAGAATTTTCGCGTCCGTCGCCTCGCCCGCGACGACGGCGACGATCCTTTGGCCGTAATAGGCATCCGGCAGCCCGAAGACGACGGCATCCTCGACGCCGGGGCAGGTTTTGAGCGCGCTCTCGACTTCGGCGGGGTAGACATTGTTGCCGCCCGATATCATCATGCCGCCGGCCCGGCCGATCACCCGCAGCATGCCGTTTTGATCGATCTCGCCGAGATCGCCGACCGTGGCACCCGCCTTGGTGACCCGGAACGCCTGACCGTCGTCGCCCCAGAGATAGCCGTCGGCGATCAGGTCGCTGTTGACGAAGATGGTGCCCGGCACATCGGCGCCGACATCGTTTTCATCAGGATCGCGGATGGAGATTTCGACGCCGGGATAGGCGCGCCCCACCCGGTCGATCGGATAATCGGTCTTGCCGCCGACAAGCGTCGAGACTGTCATGAAGCCGATCTCGGAGGCGCCGTAATATTCGCGGATGCGCGCCTGCGGGAAGAGCCGGCGGATGGATTCGACCTCGCTTAGGTTCAATTTCGCGCCTGCCGTCAGCACGTCGCGGAGCGCGGTCAGCGCGGGTTCACCCGCCCACGCTCTCGCGATACCGGCGATATGGGTGGGCACGGCGACCAGCCGTTCTATGCCAGCCGAGCAGAGAATACGCGCGACCGCGCCGGCATCCCATTTCCCCACGGAATGGAAAGTCGCCCCGGCGTCGAGCGCCTCGACCAGTGCGTAAAGTGCCAGCCCATGCGCGAGCGCTCCCGGGCAAACGGTCGAGGGCGCGTCCTGGAGTTCGAAAACGAGACGTCCGCGGTCGAGGCTCCGGCGCCACTGCTCGCGCGAGCGATAATAGGCCTTCGGCTCGGCCGTTGTGCCTGAGGTGAAGCCGATCAGGAAGATACCCTCGACATCGACGGGCAGGCCGTCTCCCGTTGCTGCAAGGTCGAAGGGCTCCGCTCCGGCGACGATGACAGGAATGCCGAGCCTGCGACCGATTTCGGCGCTCGGGCTGGCACCGTCGTCGACCACAAGCACGTCGGGCGCCAGGCGCTCGACGATGCGCTCGATCCTTTCGGCCGGCATCATCGGATCGATGACCGCCGCGGCATGCGGCGAGGCGGTGGCGGCGGCGAAATATTCGGCAAAGCCGATGTGATTACCGAGGCTCAAACCCACGAGCTTCTCCACGCCGGGCAGATCGAGTGAGCGGCGGCTCGAGCGCGGAAGCGCTTGGAGAAGGCGACAGATCGCGCTCGCGCGGGTATGGAGTTCGCCATAGCTCAGGGAGCGGCCGTCGATTGCGACCGCTGGCTTCTCCGGTCTCTCGGTGGCGTGTCGAAGAAGCTCTTTGTGGATCGGCATGGCTCAGCCCTGCGACAAGGCGGCTCTGGTCGCCTCGGGGATCGGCGTCGGGCGGCTGTCGGAGATGCCGACGCAGACCCAGACTAGTCCGCTCGATGCGCAGTGAGCGCCGTCGCGCTGGCGATAGAGCTCGATCGTAAAGGAGAGGCTCGAACGCCCGATCTTCTCGATATTGACCTTCGCCTCGACGACATCGTCGACATCGATCGGGCTGTGAAAGGTGATCTCCGCTTTCTTGACGTGATAGGCAACGCCCGAGGTGGTGTGGCGGAAGTGGCTGAGAATGTCGCGGTCGCGCAAAAATTCGACGACCGCATCCTCGCAGTAATCGAGATAAACCGAATTGTGGACATGACCATAGATGTCGATGTCTCGCATCGAGACCCGGAACGATGCTAAAGGCCTGTCGTCAACGCTCATTCGATCACCGAAATTTCGAAGGCGTGTTCTAACCGACTGTGTGGGGGATGCAAATGCAATATCAGGCGGTCGTGCGAAAATTCGGGCCGGCCGAGGAGGTCGTCGGGATCGAATGTGCCGAACTGCCGCCGCTCGCGCGCGACAAGGTGCGGGTGCGCCTGCTGGCCCGCTCGATCAATCCCTCCGATATCATCACCATTTCGGGCGCCTATGCCGGACGCACGACCCTGCCCTTCATTCCGGGCTTCGAAGCCTTCGGCGTCGTCGAAGAGTGCGGCGAGGAGGTTTGCGGCCTTTGCCCGGGCGCGCGCGTGCTGCCGGTGCGCAGCGCCGGCGGATGGCAGGAGTTCAAGGACACCGATCCGGGCTGGTGCCTTCGTGTGCCCGACGCGCTTTCCGATTTCGAAGCGGCGACGAGCTACGTCAACCCGATGACCGCCTGGCTGATGCTGCACCAGAAGATCGGGCTGAAGTCAGGCATGCGCATCGCCATCAATGCCGCCGCCTCGTCGATCGGGTCGATCCTGATCGGCATGGCGAATGCCGTCGGCGTTGAACCGATTGCAATCGTCCGCAGCGAGGCCTCGCTGGCGCGCCTCCGCGGCCGGCTCGAAGCTGTTATCATCGACAAGGCGGAGAATGATCTCGCCGCCGGCCTCGCCGGCCGGCACGGGCTCGACGCGGTGCTCGACTGCGTCGGTGGCCCGCGCGCCTCGGTGCTCGCCGATGCGCTCAAACCCGGCGGACATTTCCTGCATTACGGCCTCTTGTCAGGCCAAAGCATCCCGCCCGCCTTCTGGGCCTCCCATCCCGATATCGCCTTTTCCTATTGCCACCTGCGGGAATGGGTGCATTCCGAAGCGATCGATGACGTCCAGCGCGCCTATTCCGAGATCGCCGCTGAGATCGTGGCCAAGGTTATCGCCACCGAGGTGCGGGAGGTGTTTCCGCTGGAAAAGGTGGGCGAAGCGTTGCGCTCTGCCTTGCCCTTCCGGACAGGGGGGAAAGTGTTGCTGGCGTGATGGGGCGCCATAGGATGAGGTTTCTACCTTAATTATTGCCCTTCGCTTGCGCTCCGTGCATTCGCTCCTATCGTCGCTCACCCCCTGATCTGCCTGCCGGCATCTTCTCCCCGCGCGGGAGAAGGGGAATCGCGGCGGCGTCTCGCTCGGCTTGAAACCTTTGCTGCAGGAACGGCTACCGTGCTGCTCATTCCCCCTTCGCCCCAGCGGGGAGAAGATGCCCGTCAGGGCAGATGAGGGGGGTGAGGAGCGAAAGCGACGAACGCCTTGAGCGCAAGCGAAAGGCAAATAACGGGACGGGTGACAAACATTGAGGCATTGTCGCAGTGAGTTAAACCCTAACCCGTTTCATGCCGCCGCCGCGACCTGATAATTTCCGGGTGGTTCCGTTCAGCCCAGCCGATCAAGCCTTTCATCGGAAACAGGAAGGATCGCCCCATCTCCGTCAGCTCATATTCCACGCGCGGCGGAACCTCGGGATAGAGGGTGCGGCTGATGAAGCCGTCCTGTTCCAGATGCCGCAGCGTCTTGGACAGCATCTGTTTCGAGACGTCGCCGATGTCGCGCAGCAGCTCGTTGAAGCGCTTCTTTCCGTCTTCCAGCGCCTCCAGCGTGAGCAGGCTCCATTGATCGCCGATGCGATCGAGGACGCCTCTGACCGGGCACCCTGCCCCGGGCCGCTGTTTTGGTTCGTCCATTTTCCCGGGCATGTCCTCTCCTTGGTCAGCGCAGGCTTACCTTGCCACTAAAATCTGCCTTCTTGCCCACTGTGCCCGGCTTCCATAGACCAGATCTCCATAGTCTGCTTTCTAGACTAGATCCCAGATCGATAGGAGTTTGACTCATGACTTTCGGGAAATCGCTTTTCGCACTCGCCATCCTGGCAGGCATTGCCGCGCCTTCAGGCGCTTTCGCCGAGTCGGCCGCGCGGGATTTGAAGGTCGAGGAATCCAATCGGAAGCTGGTGGTGGAGTTCTATGACCGGTTCTTCAACAAGCACGATATCGAGGCCGCCTCGGTCATCGCCGATGATTACCGACAGCACAATCCCCAGGTTCCCGATGGCAAGAAGCCGCTGATTTCCTTCTTCTCCGGCTTCTTCAAGGACAATGCCCAATCGAAGGCTGAGATTGTCCGCAGCGCCGCAGACGGCGATCTCGTCTGGCTGCATGTGCACGCGACGAACGGTGCGACTGACCGCGGCCAGGCGATCGTCGATGTCTTCCGCGTCAAGGACGGCAAGATCGTCGAGCACTGGGACGTCGTCCAGGCCGTTCCAAGCGAAGCGGCCAACAAGAACACCATGTTCTGAATCTAATGGGGCCGGCTTCCGACCGGCCCCATGACTTACGCCCACTGCGCTTTCAATATTTCGGGCAGGAGCCTTTTGCGGAAGTCCTCATCGTAGTTGCCCTGGAGCGCGAAGTGCATCTTGTCTTCCAGTGCGAGATAGGCGATGCCGTGGGCGGTGGACCAGGCGGCAAAGATCGGAGCTAGGTTGCGCGCTTCCAGCATGGCCTCCAAGGTCGTCCCGTTGACCCGCGCGATGGCTTCGGCGAAAGGCCAAAGAGCCCGTTTGCTCGTTTCCTCGTATACGGGGTTGGTGCGATTGACGAGATCCTTGCGGAACATCAGACGGAACCGACCGGGATGGTCGAGGGCGAAGGTGACATAGGCCGCCGCCAGGGCGCGCATCCTCCCGGCCGGCGTTCCGTCATCCACTGCTTCATCGAGATAGCGAGCCAGCTCCTCATAGCCGAGAATCGCCACTTCGGTCAGCAGCCCCGATGCGCTGCCGAAATGGTGCGCGGGTGCTCCCGGCGACACGCCGGCCCGTCTGGCGGCATCGCGCAATGAAAACCCCTCTATGCCGCTTTCTCTCAGGATGTCGTCGGTGGCGGTGATCAGCGCCTTCCTCAGCTCCCCGTGATGATACCCCCGCTTTTCAGCCACCCAAGCACACTCCATAATTTTTTCGAGCCGCATCTGTACAGCGTTCAAATCGACGTCTATATACGCATCTTAACACTGTTCAAAATAAGTTGCAAAGAACTGCAAACTGACCAACTGGCGAGGCCGTGAGTCCGACGGGGCCCGCCGACCCCATTTCACCAACGAAAGGTGCTATCATGGCTATCTCATCCAATACCGCCAAGAAGAAAACGGCTTTGATCACCGGTGCCTCGTCGGGCATCGGCAATGCCACGACCCGGAAACTGCTGCAGGAGGGCTACCGGGTCTACGTGGCCGCACGCCGCGTCGAGCAGATGCAGGATCTCGTGCAGCGTGGCGCCATCGCCGTGCCCCTGGATCTCACCAGGGACGAGGAGATCGTGGCGGCGGTCGAGCGGATCGTCGTGGAATGTGGCTCGATCGACATTCTCGTCAACAATGCCGGTTACGGCTCCTACGGGGCAATCGAAGATGTCCCGGTCGACGAAGGCCGCCGGCAGTTCGAGGTGAACCTCTTCGGGCTTGCCCGGCTGACGCAACTCGTCCTTCCGAAAATGCGCGAGAACAAGTTCGGAAAGATCGTCAACGTCACCTCGATCGGCGGCAAGATCTACACGCCGTTCGGCGGCTGGTATCATGCAACGAAGCATGCGCTCGAAGGCTGGTCGGATACGCTTCGCCTGGAGACCAAACCTTTCGGGATAGACGTCGTCATCGTCGAGCCGGGCGGCATCAAAACGGATTGGGGGCATATCGCCGCCGACAATCTGAAGAAGACGTCAGGGACCGGCGCCTATGCCAAGGCCGCCAATAAAGCCGCGGCCAGCATGCATGAAATCTATTCCGGCTCACGGCTGTCGGCCCCCGACGTCGTGGCGGCCACCATTCTGAAAGCCGTCACATCAGCCAGGCCGAAGACCCGGTATCACACTGGCTACATGGCAGGCCCGGTCTTGTGGCTGCGCCGCTGGCTCAGCGACCGGATGTTCGATCGGATCATTTCCTCGATGGTCTGAGTGGCAGATAAAGATCGTGAAGACGCAGAGAGGGGGCCTGGCCACACCGGCCCCTCGCGGAATGTTCGCGTGAGAGCCCCTTTCCCGGCTGCGCAGGAAGAACTGGCGATGGAAGGCGAACATGTCGGCGAAGCGGCAGAATTCCGGGGCGCCAAGCTCGAATTCATCAGACAGGCCGGAGAGGAGTTCGAAAAGCTGCGCCGCAAGAGCAGCCCGCTGCCTTTCATCGGGATAGCGGATCAGATAGGCGATGCTGAGGTGGAATACATAGTCCTCATGCCCGGGGTGGCGGAGCTGAAGCAGGTCCGACAGCCGGTCGCGCATCCCGACGGCCCGAGCAGCGTCAGGAATTCGCCCGAGGACGTCGAGCACCCTGTGACCGTTCGGGAAGATCTTGCTCACACCCTCGTGTGCATCAATATTAAGGTGCATGACGTGAATATGACGGAAGTCTTTCTTGAGATTTGAATGTCGGCGGCCTGAGGACAGGTCTGCGGCCCTGGCGCGACCGGTCAGCCGAGCATGCGTTTCAGATGGAGTGAAGAAGTTCTGCCGCTATGCCGCTTCGCTCAAAGGCAGCGACAGCCGCGCCGCGCACCACTCCCACACCGCGTCGACGGCCTTACGCGGCGATGATGAACGTTTGCGGACGAGGTAGTAGTCGGGTCCGATGGTCGCCGTCTCCTCGGTCACCCGCACTAGCCGGCCGGCTTCGAGATCGGCCATGACGAAAGCCCGGCAGGCGAGCACGACGCCCTGGCCGGCAAGCGCGGCGTCCAGGGCGAGGGTCGTGTGGTTGAAGGCCGCACCCGGCAGCTTCTCGCGGGACTGCAGAAGCACCCGCCAGTGATCGTGCGAGTCATGCAGAAGCGGCAGCTTGCGCAGCTCTTCGCCGGTTAAAGGGAGGGTGAGGCCCTTGACCAGGCGCGGGCTTGCGACCGCCACCAGATCCTGGCGAAACAGCAGCTGCGCCTCCAGGTTCGTCGGAAAGGGCGGGCGGGTGAGGCGCACTGCTATATCAACCTGGTCGCGATCGAAATCCGACAGCGCCTCGGTGGCCATTGTCCTCAGATCGATATTGGGAAGGGCGGCGTAGAGCTCGGCGAGCCGCGGGATCAGCACCTTGGTGGCGACCGTGGGGTGACGCTGATCGTCACGGTTTCCGGCCGGTCCAGAAGCCGCCCGGTCGCTTCTGCGAGCGTGTCGAAGGCGCGACTCACTTCCGCCAAATAGCCCGTGCCATAGGCCGTGAGCGCAAGGCCGCGGGAAAGGCGCAGGAACAGCCTGAGGCCGAGCTGGTCTTCCAGCGCGCGTACCTGCTGCGCGACTGCCCCTTGCGTGACGCCCAGTTCCTCGGCGGCGGCGCGGAAATTCAGCCTGCGGCCCGCGGCCTCGAAGGCGCGCAGGGCGTTCAGCGGCGGCAGCGTGCGGCGGGATTGGGTCATCGGTCTTCCAGTAGATTTTCTACAGTCTCGCAGCTTTCTTTCTCGCGCGAAAGTCCCGAAGGCATCTGGCATAATGCTTTGGGAGATCAGTTGTCGGAGGCCTCAATGTCTGAAGAAAAAGTCGCTCTCATTACCGCAGGTGGATCCGGAATGGGGGCGGCAGCCGCCCGCAAACTCGCCGCAGACGGCTATCGCGTCGCGGTTCTATCCTCCTCAGGCAAGGGAGAGGCGTTGGCAGAAGAACTCGGCGGCGTCGGCGTCACCGGCTCGAACCAGTCGAACGACGATGTGAAGCGGCTCGTCGATCTGGCAATGGAGCGATGGGGCCGGATCGATGCCTTGGTCAATTCCGCCGGCCACGGCCCGCGCGCCCCGATCCTCGACATCTCCGACGAGGACTGGCACAAGGGCATGGAGGTCTATTTCCTGAGCGCGGTGCGCCCGGTCCGGCTGGTGGTGCCGATCATGGAAGCGCAGGGCGGCGGCGCGATCGTCAACATCTCCACGGCTTGGGCCTTCGAACCCTCGCCGATGTTCCCGACCTCCGCGGTCGCCCGGGCGGGACTGGCGAGTTTCACCAAGATCTTCGCAGACACCTATGCGGCCAAGAACATCCGCATGAACAACGTCCTGCCCGGCTGGATCGACAGCCTGCCGGCCACCGACGAGCGGCGCGACAGCATTCCGATGCGCCGCTACGGCACCAGCGAGGAAATCGCCGCCACCATCGCCTTCCTCCTGTCGGAGGGTGCGGGCTATATCACCGGCCAGAACATCCGCGTCGACGGCGGCATCGCCCGTTCCGTCTGAGCGAGGACCTGGCGGTGAACCTAACTGACATAGATGCTTCGGCATGGGCGGAACTCGAAATGGCTGCGGGAAACCCGCTGTCCGGTTTCCGCTATGTGAACCTGTGCACCGTCGACGCCGAGGCGAGAGCGCAGGCCCGCATGGTGGTGCTACGCAGCGCCGACAGAACGACGCGGAGCCTTGAATTTCACACCGATACGCGGAGCCAGAAGTGGCTGGAGCTTTCGGCAAATCCTGAAGTCACGGTGCTGGGCTTCTGCCCGCAGGCCCGGCTGCAGTTGCGGCTTCAGGGAAGGGCCGAACGCCATGGCCCGGGAAGCGAACACGCCGACGCCGCGTGGCAGAACCTGCCCAGTCGGACGCGGATGACTTATGTGGGCGGTCCGCCGGGGGACGAGCGCGGCTTCGAAGCGATCGGCGAGTTGCCGGAACCTCTGGGCGAAGTGGGCGGAAAGCCGCGTTTCGGCGTCCTGAGCTTCCGGGCCCGGACGATGGACTGGTTCGAGCTGCGCCAGCAGGACAATCGAAGAGCATTGTTTGTCTACGACGAAACCGGCGCCCTCTCCTCCTGTCGATGGATCAATCCGTAACCGGAGATTACGGTGCGAATCAGCGTTAAGTGCATGACATGAACAGGCCGGCAGCCTATTCTTGGATTCGCTTGTCACTTTCGGAAAGTTGACCCGCGGCGGCGGTCTCGTCACCAAGGACGCCGTCTTTCGCGGCGCTTTCAATCAAGCCTCGAATATCGGCGCGCTCATTCCCGAAACCGGTCCCCGGCCGAACCTTTCCGATCTCGCCCGGCATCTCGGCTGCCGGCTGGATGAGCTCTCGGAGGATTTCCTCTCGGCCCTGTTCCAGGGGGGCGATGCCCGCCTCATCGACTGGATCGACGACCGCGGCGAGAGGCTGTCGAAGCCGCTCGCGACCGTCGTCCAGCTCTTCAATCCGGATGCGATCGTCGTCGGCGGCTTCTTTCCGCGCGCGATTTATCGGAGCGGCTTTGTGAGCGCATCGATCTCGGCGCTCTCAATGTGGCCGGCCGGCGGCCGCTGACCAGGCCGACGCTTACCGTGAGGCGCCTCTCGGGCCCCGCCGGGCTTGCCGAGGCCGCCGCTCTGCTGCCGATTGCCGCCGAGTTGCTGGGCCAGCATTCGCGAGAGCCAAGGTCCATCGTCTGAGATAGGGGGTAGGTCGATCAGTCGATACGGGACGCTCCTATTTCGGCGCCGCCAGCCCGTGTTTGGCGAGTTCCAGCGGGCGCGCGGATGTCGAGCAGAGGGATGATGAGGAGAAGAGTTAGCCCGCCCGAGCTTTGACGGCCGACCAAGATCGGGAGTAGCATCTGTCCGGCAGTTGCAAGGTCCTCGCCGGCCGGCGCCCAAGGAGACTTCATGATCAAACACAGACCTTTCCTCCTGACATTTGCGGCGCTGGCATTTGGTTCCGCATGGCCGATTTCCGGCGCCTCTGCCGCAGCTCAGCCTATTTTCTGGAGCGCATTGCGGCCAGCCGATCAGGCGAGGACGACAATGCCGCTGTCGGGCAAGGCGGTCAGTGGTCCGCAGGGCGACACGCTTGCCTGGCATGACGAGGGCCGTCCTGTCGAATTGACGGGCTTCGTTCTGCCGATCGACCAGGACGGCGATCTCGTCTACGAGTTCATGCTGGTGCCCTGGGCCGGAGCCTGCAGCCATATGCCTTCCCCGCCGCCGAACCAGTTGGTGCGTGTCGTTCCAAAGGAGCCTTTGCACCTCGCAAGAATCTACGAGATCGTCACTGTGACGGGGGCGCTGCGGCCGGGTCTGGACCAGGCGCAGTTCTTCATGATCGATGGCGTCCGCATCCTCGCCTACGGCTACAGCATGAGCCATGCCCAGGTGGCGAAAGCGACGGCGACTGTCGATCCGGATCTGCTGTCGCTCTCGCCATTCGGCGTTCTGCCTCGTTGATGCAAGGCCTCTTGCATGAATGCGAGAAGGCCTCAACGCGGAAAGTGATGGCGATGGAAACTGACCGTGCGGTCAAGGGTTCGACCTCTCGGAGGCAGACAAGTTTTTCCAAGAAACCGGGGTCGACGCGCTCCTGCCGACAATCGCTAATCGACGTCGCGTTCGAGGCTTCGGCGACTGAGGATACTATTGCGGAAGCAGTGAGCTGCCGGGGTTCTCCGAAGCGCTTGCAGCCGACGTTGCGTCGTGGAAAACAACGCGAACATCACTTTTAGGCGTCTACGGCTTCCGACGGTGGCAAGGTCAACAGGGATTGGACCTTTTCGCAATGACACTATCGATGCTTCCGCCTGACAGCGCAGGCTAGTCGGCGGTTAACGCTTGCTCATCGGCAGC